>JAHJFH010000270.1 GCA_018824925.1 Thermoplasmatota archaeon | reverse complement strand
GATCTCGATAGGGGTCAGTGTATCGTGAGGCGATAAAGATCCAGAGTGTGAATTGTCCAAGGAAATCAATGAAGAGGTAAAATGATCGTATTCCGTTTTCCCATGAAAATAGTTGTCTGAAGGACTGTTTTTCAAGGAGATGTTTTAGTTGTCGTCTTTCGTTTTTTGCTAGGGTTATTTGTTGGTCTATCATGTTGATTATTGGAGTGAGGGAGGATTGGTAGTATTGTCTTCGTTTTGCTCGTCCATCTTTGATGTCTTTTAAAAGGAGTTCTCTTTCATCTTTTGGTATTTCTTTTATCCATCCTTTTTGAATAAGTTGATTGAAGATACTATTTTTATTATTAGCAAGAAGTTGTGATTGTTGTGTGGTATGGCCATGTTCGTTTAATAAATCTCGAATTTCTTTTATATATCGTTGTTGGGAAAAACATATCATATATATTTCTTGTTCAAGTAGTGTGCAGTCTAGGTTTTCCTTTGGGATATGTTCACCTCACTTTATTGGGCGAAATTTCTCCTAATGCTATAAAATTTATGTATAGTTGAATTGATTTCTGGTATATATAGAAAAAGTGTTGTTTACTATAAAAATTGTATATATAGTTAAGCTATATATATTTTAGAAACATATATGAAAAAGGATTTTAAGTTTAAGCACATTACATCTCCGTCTCATTATGCTGAGACTGGAGGCGATAGTCAAGTATGCGATGTCTTAAACGAATTAGGCCAAAATGTTCTGAAATCATCTGTTCCCATGGTTGGTGGGAAGGATTTGGTGACTCAGTCGTATGATTTAATTAAACATTTTGAACCTATTATTCCAAGAGTTTTGAATCCTTCTCAGTATATCTCAGTTGATACATTTATAGTTGATTTGGAGAAATGGTGGACGAAACGTTTTGGATATAGTCCTAAGACCTTTCAGAAACGTAGGAATCTTTTGGTTGATATGGTTAATCATCCAGTGTTTCCAATTGATTTGTTAAATCTGAATCCAGACCAAATTGATGCATATATTCAGTATGAGTCGTTGAATTATTCTAAGGAAACAGCTCGTGATGGTAAGGATGCGATTAGGAATAAGTTAAAAGCTATCTTTATGGTTGCTCAAGCGCAAGGTATCGATTATTCCAAATGGAATATTCGGATGCCAAGTCGTTCTAAACCTAAACATAAGATAGTTCCATTACCATCTGTTGTCTATGAAATGGTTCATTTCAAGTATTCAACGGATCCATATGTTAATGCGTTGTATCAATATCTGTGTCTGCATGGTTTTGTTGTTGGTCCACGGGTTGCTAGTGAATTTTCTATACTACGGTTAAAGGATGTTCACATCGAGGAAGGATATCTGCATTTCTATCAGCCCAAGGTTGATGAATATCGGATGTCACCTCTTGAACCTGAGATTATGTGTATGAGTAACCGTAAGAGTTTCAAGAATTGGGTTGATAAATGGAGACCTAAAGTTGAAAACCAGTATTCCAAGGATTATGTGTATCTACATCCTGATGGAAAACCGTTTACTGAGCAAGGATTGAGAAAACAATTGAATACCCATATTAAACCAGTATGGCAACAATTTCACCCATATTGTATGCGTGATTGGTGTGCCATTGCTCGGTTAATACGTACGAAAGTGCTATCGAATAGCTTTGATTTCTATGAGGTATCTGATTGGTTTGAGCATAGTGATATTTCTGTAACGCAGCATTATACCAAGGATACTAAGAAATACTATATGATGGCATCTTTCGATTGGATTCGGGCTGTCCTTAAATCCCAAAAGTGTTTGGGAGAGGTTAACAGCTTAGAATCGGAAAACAGCAAAAACGGGGTGCTTCCGATTGATTTTTCTCCTGTTGAGGAAGCCAAACCCCCATGGGTCCGTACCCTCTAACTGAGAGCTCTTACGTGATGCATCTTGTACCTAGGATTTTAAATAAAGATATCTGTATTGCCAAATGAATTTCTGTGAAAAAATATCATATCGGTCTCATCGTGAATCCTATTGCTGGAATGGGTGGAAAAGTCGGTCTTAAAGGGACTGATGGCGTCGTAGATCAGGCAAAAAAACTTGGAGCAACACCGGTAGCAGCTGATCGAACCAACGCTATGTTAAAAAAATTTCAATCCTTTCAATCTAGTACAACACCGATTCATTGGTACACCTGCGAAGGATTAATGGGACACGATGCATTAGTCGCCGTAGGTTTCACTACTGATACCATTGTATACGCATCCCGTTCATCTGAAACATCGGCCTTAGATACCAAAAAAGCCTGTGAATCCCTTGTAAAAAACGATCTCGATCTCCTACTATTTTGTGGAGGAGATGGTACCGCACGAGATATTCTTAAAGCAATTGATAAAAGAGTTCCCATATTAGGTATTCCCTCGGGAGTAAAAATGCATTCAGCAGTTTTTGGCATCACTACAGCGGCGACAGCAAAAATGCTTGCCGAATTTATACAAGGCCGTCTTACTATTGGTGATGTCGAAATCATGGATTTGGATGAAGAACGATATCGAAAAGGAGAATGGAATATACGACTGTATGGTATTGCCAAAGGAATCATTGAGCCAACCTATGTACAAGTTGGTAAAGCAACCTATGAATCTATATCCGATAATACGATAAAGGATGAACTTGCTGAACATATCACCGACACCATGAAGGATAATCCAGAAACTCTCTTTCTTTTTGGATCCGGTGGTACCATTGATTATATCGCTGAAAAACTATACCTTTCAAATACCCTGCTTGGTATTGATGCTATTTATCAGAATAAAACGATAGCAACCGATCTCAACGAACAACAACTCCTCACACTTATCAAAAAATATCCAAATGTGAAACTCGTACTCAGCCCCATAGGCGCTCAAGGCTTCATCCTTGGTCGCGGTAATCTACAACTCAGCTCACAAGTCATCAAAAAAATAGGTATCGACAACCTTATCATTATATCCACCCCCGCAAAACTTTTACATACACCTATTATCAGAGTTGACTCTGGTGATCCACAATTAGATAAAGCTTTTACAAAACATGAGTTTTTTATGGTGGTTATAGGATATCGATTAAGTCGGGTCGTAAAAATCCAGACCAACAACTTTTAATATCGATAT
>JAHJFH010000269.1 GCA_018824925.1 Thermoplasmatota archaeon | reverse complement strand
GATCAGCGGATTATTCTTGAGGTTGAAGCAGTTCTGGGTCGTGGACGGGATCATGCAAAATGGCAGGCGGTGCAAGCACCGACATATCGTATGAAAACCGATTTATCGTTTGATGCGAAACGAATTGATGATGTTAAGGAATTTATTTCGGAGCTACCTACAGGAATTGTAGAACTAAAAAATAATAAGTTGGTTTTATTGGATGAAACCCGCCTTCCGGTGTTACAATCTGCCTTTGATAAGGTTGATGACGATTTTCTCACGATTTCTCGTGATGAACATACCGTTAGTTTTAGTTTTGAAACAGATGGTGCGTTCTCAGCTAAGGATGCACTGCAGGAATCTATTAAAATTTTAAAACAGAAGTTTGAGGAATTTAGTACACTACTTAAGGATGTCAAATAATTCCTTTTTTTCTTTTGAGATTTGATTTACCAAAAATCTCATGTACTCTTGTATTGTTATCTGGGATACTGAACGGCTGATGTTTATTTCTTTGGGCCTGTGGGGTAGCTTGGCATCCTTGTGGCTTCGGGAGCCATAGACTTGCGTTCAAATCGCAGCAGGCCCATATAACCCTGTGTTTGATCCAACCGGATATATTTTGTATTTTGGGTGATTAATTGATGAGTTGATATTGTTTAGTCGTTGGATCAATAGCGATCTTGTCACCTAGAATTCCGGCATCATTTCCGGGGAAACCATATTCATCTAAGGTGGGGTCAAGGAGAATTCCATTGATTCCAAAAACCGTGTAGGTTGAAATGTCGTTTACAGAGTAGAGTTTTTGAAATATTGGTTGGAAGGTAAAATCTAGATCAATTGTTACTGTTGCGTCTTGTGCTCCTTCATTTACGAGGACGAAACCACCATAGCTATCTATTTCGATGGTATTAATTATGCTGATTAATGCTGTTTTTTCATAGGCACTGTATTGAGTAAATGGTTGTCCTTGGGCGATTTTATAGAACTCATTTTGATTCGGAACGACATAAAAATGAAGGGGTTGGGTGGTATCAATATGATAATAAATGTTTACGGAATCGATATAGTCTCCAAATGTGGAATTGATTTCTCCACCGTAGTACCACATATGTAGACTAGTTATTTCAAAGGTATCAGTATAGGATTGACTGAGGCTTTCACCCCATGTATGTTCGATATAAGCGGTTAATGCTGTTTCAATAGCATCCCATAGACCAGTTTTGTCCATATCTGAAACCAGGGTGTAGACATGATTAGATGTGAGAATAATATAGGTCGGTATGTTTATGTTTTCAAGTAGGGAGCTGAGGAGTATGGTGAGGTCATCTGATGTACCCTGTTTTTGTTGTATTGTTTCCTGAGGTGTTTGCAGGTTCTTATTTGATGTTGAGGGGGTGATCAGTTCATAGGTTTCGATAATGTGTCGGTAGATTGTGGTTACCTTGCATTCGGTATCTTGTGAGTTACAGGTGGTGATGAGTGATTCTGCATAGTTGCGTAGGGTGGTATCATCGGTGACGATTTTTTGTAGATAGGGAAGTGCTTGTTGGATGATAGGATCTAGTGCATCGTAGTACATAATTTTGTTGTTGTTGCCAGTATCGTTTAAGGAAAATGTATGGTTCTGTGAAAGGTTAAGCGTGTTGTTGTTACCTAAGATGCGTATTGAGAGTATCGTTGTGTTTCTGTCGATGGTTATTGTACAGTCATGTGCGGTGATTATGAGTTTTATGGGATCTTTTGGTTTATTGATTGTTTGGATGGTGTTATTGGTGGATATGGTTATGGTTGTTCCTTGTTCCCAGCGGGTGTTGTCGAGGGGGTAGTAATCGGTATTGTCGCCGATACCGTCGCTATCGGTGTCGTTCCATTCGGTGTTGTCAAAGGGGAATGCGTCGGTGTTATCGCCGTAGGTGTCGTTGTCGCTGTCTAGCCATTCTTGTGGGTTGTTGGGGAAGGCGTCGATGGTGTTATTGTATCCGTCACCATCGTTATCGAATGGTGTGGTGGTTTGTTGTTCGGTGCATCCGCTTATACTAAGGTTGAGTATTAGAAGCGTTATGAGTAGATAGGGTAGGAATGATTTCATGGTATTTTCTCCTCACAGCTAGGGTTAGTATGTGTTTGTTATTTAAAAAGGCTGTTTTTTATGGTGTGATGGTGGTGGTTTCTGTTTTGGTGAATTCTTTCATCCAGATGATTGATTTTCGGATTTTTTCATCGCTGCGGTTTGCCCAGGCGATGCGTTCATCGAGGGGGAGGGATATGTATCGGTAGAAGTAGTAGATGTCGCCGAGTCCTCCGAAGATGTTAACGAGGGGGAACATGAGGAGGGCGGGTTCGTTGAGGTTGATAAAGATGGCGAGGCACCAGCTGAGGGGGAGAAAGTGGAGGAGGATGAGTTTTTTTGGGTCGTTCATGTATTTTTCGTTGTCGACGAGGAATCCTGCGGCGGTCCATTTGGTGATTATGATGGCTTTGATGGGTATCTTGTAGTAGAGTATGACGAGGAGGTGGGTGAGTTCGTGGAGTATGAGGGCTATGGTGGTGGTGAGTAGGATTTTGAGGATTATGTCCATGTGGTGTATACTCCTATTTTTATATAATATTAAAT
>JAHJFH010000043.1 GCA_018824925.1 Thermoplasmatota archaeon | reverse complement strand
TTTAACACCAAGTGGTGCAAGTGCTGGTTCTCACGAAGCCTTAGAATTGCGTGATGGTGATCCAAAGAGATATCTAGGTAAAGGTACCTTAAAAGCGGTAAAAAATGTAAACACTATTCTTGTACCAAAAATCGTGGGAATGGACTGTAATCTCCAAGAAACAATAGATAGAATTATGCTCAAACTCGATGGAACCGATAATAAAAATAAATTAGGCGCTAACGCAATATTACCCGTCTCAATTGCTATTACAAAAGCAGGGGCCGCAGCAAAAGAAATCCCATTATATCAATACATCGGTGAACTATTCGGTGTAATCCCCTATCGTTTACCGGTACCAATGTGCAATATTATAAATGGTGGAAAACACGCAGGTCAAGAAAATTCAATACAGGAACATATGTTAATGCCTACGGGTGCACCATCATTTTCTGAAGGTATCAGGATGATATCTGAAACCTACCATCATTTAGCCACACTGTTAAAAGAAAAATTTGGAGCCGGAGGCGTCCTTATTGGCGATGAAGGGGGTTTTGCTCCCGCTCAAATGGTAGATGTCAATGAACGATTAGAGTTAATGCTTACCGCGGTTGAAAAAGCGGGATATGATGGAAAAATGAAGATAGCACTTGATCCTGCCTCAAGTGAATTTTTTTATGATGGAATCTACAAAATTGGAACAAAATCCTATTCTGGAGGAGAAATGATTGATTTTTATACTGATTTATGTCGTACCTATCCAATTATTAGCATCGAGGATGGTCTCGCAGAGGATGACTGGGATGCTTGGGTTGAAATGACAAAAAAACTGGGAAATACTATCCAGATTGTGGGTGATGATTTATTTGTTACAAACACCAAGCGTATCAAAAAAGGTATTGAACTGCATGCCGCAAATTCTGTCTTAATTAAACTAAATCAAATTGGTACAGTCACTGAAACGCTTGATGCGATAAAAATGGCACATGATGCTGGCTGGACTGCTATTGTCAGCCATCGATCAGGCGAAACCGAGGATCCATTCATTGCCGACTTTGTCGTGGGTACTAGCGCAGGGCAAATAAAAACGGGAGCACCAGCACGTAGTGACCGAAATGCAAAATACAATCAATTGCTTCGTATTGAAGACAGTCTCAATGGTGAAGTCGAATATCCTGGAGAGTTTATTAGAGAATTATAATACCATCATAATTTAAAGGGGTTCCACAAAGATTTTTATATTGATTTCTATACCTCACACATGAGGCAACATAATGAAAGTTCTTGTTACCGATAAAATGGCAAATGAGGCTATTGATCTCTTAAAAAAGGCGGGTCATGACCTCACCTATGAAGAAATGAATCACGATAAACTTCTTTCTGTTATCGCAGGCTATGATGCATTACTAGTCCGAGGTCGAACAAAGGTGGTTAACACAATTATCGAAGCTGGTGCTAAAGGAAAATTAAAAGTCATTGGACGAGCCGGAATTGGTGTCGATAACATAGATATCGCTACAGCATCTAAACACAATATCAAAGTAGTCAATGCACCCACCGGAGCCACGAATAGTGTAGCTGAATTAACAATTTCTCTTATGTTAGCACTATCTCGCCATATCACAAAAGCAGACTCATCAATGAAAAAAGGAGAATGGGCAAAAAAACAACTCAAAGGAAATGAACTTAATGGAAAGACCCTTGGACTCATCGGAACTGGTAACATCGGGCGACTAACCGGAAAACTCGCTCGAGCATTTAACATGAAAATCATTGGGTATGACCCCTATATATCACAAGAGGACATGAAGAAACAAGGCCTCATAAAGAAAGAAAAACTTGATGATGTCATGGCTGAATCCGATTATATCTCCCTTCATCTTCCCCATACCCCCCAAACACATTATATTGTAAACGCGGCAATGATCGTAAAAATGAAACCCACGGCCTATCTAATTAATTGTGCTCGCGGGGGTACCGTCGATGAAACAGCACTATATACCGCATTAAAGGACCATAAAATAGCGGGGGCAGGAATTGATGTATTTGAAACAGAACCCCCAACAAAT
>JAHJFH010000268.1 GCA_018824925.1 Thermoplasmatota archaeon | reverse complement strand
CTTTTAATGTATCTTCTTTTTCAAGTACGCCTGGTGTTTGGCGGAGCTGACGCAAAGGCACTTATGGCTCTCGCACTCTTAGTACCTCTTCAACCACTCATCGAACCATTTCCTCTATGGCGAGCGCCTGTTATCGCGTTTCCAGGTTCATGGATAATATTTTCTAATTCAGTCATCCTCTTCCTTTTCATACCTCTAAGCCTGTTTATCTATAATGTACATAAAAGAGATATTACCTTTCCGCATTGTTTTCTTGGATACCGCATGAATCTTAATTTAGCTGAACAAAAATTTGTTTGGCCTCTCGAAAAAATCAAGGATGGCAAAAAAATATTTTCCTACCGGCCGAGCACCTTTGATTCAAAAGAAGAATATAAGGTATTGAAACAACATGGAATAAAAACCATTTGGGTCACCCCAAAAATACCATTCATGATCCCCCTCCTTTTAGGATTTATCACCACCTTTATCTTAGGTGATTTTCTCACTGCACTACTCAACGCACTGATATAACCTAATATATTCATCCTACTCAGATAGTCCTGTTTTTTCAATACCTACATAATAAATATCTTATACCTGTGTTTACTTAACCATCGCCGACCATGGTAAAACGAGATTACTATGAAATCCTTGGTGTACAAAAAAACGCTTCAAAAGAAGATATAAAAAAGGTATACCGGAAACTTGCCCTTAAATATCATCCTGATAAAAACCCTGATAAAAAAGCAGAAGAAAGATTTAAAGAAATATCTGAAGCTTACGCAGTATTATACGATGATGAAAAACGCAAAATGTATGACCGATACGGCCATGCAGGTATTGACCAACGCTACAGCTCAGAAGATATTTTCCGAGGAGTCGACTTTGGTGACATCTTCCGCGGTATGGGATCTAACTTTGGATTCGGATTTGATGATATCTTTGAACGTTTCTTTGGTCATCAATCACGATATACCCGAGGACGATCCCAAACCCCACTAGGACGCGATCTACGATATGACATGCAGATTAGCCTGGAAGATGCATTCAAAGGACTGACTACCGAAATCACTGTTCCTCGGACCGAAGTCTGTGATACCTGCAAGGGAAACGGAGCAAAACCTGGAACCACCCCCCAACAATGTACCCAATGTCATGGAAACGGTCAACTACGGGTATCAAGACAAACTGCCTTTGGCATGTTCACACAAGTCACCGCATGCCCAAAATGCCAGGGTCAAGGCACCATTATCGCCGAAAAATGTCCGTCCTGTCATGGCCATGGGATAGTTGAAAAAACCCGTCAAATCGAAATAACCATTCCAAAGGGTATCGAAGATAGTTCACAACTTCGTCTCACTGGACAAGGAGAACAAGTTGCGCGTGGACGTAATGGAGATCTCTACATCGTTGTACACCTCCGCGAACACCCACAATACAAACGCCAGGGAACTGATCTTTACCAAACTATCACCGTCACCTTCCCTCAAGCAGTTCTCGGAGCAAAAATACAGATACCCACTCTCCATGGCCCCGAAAAAATACGAATACCAGAAGGAACCGAAAGTGGAGACCTCATTCGAATAAAAAATAAAGGCATGCCCCACCTCCGACGAAATAGCTACGGCGATCTTTATATTCAATTCCATATCTCCACCCCAAAACATATCAGTCACACTACAAGAAAAATTATTGAAGATCTTGATCACGAACTACAGAAATCATAACCGTAAATTTTATATATAGCCTCTTCTAAGTATACACTGGAAATTAAATTTCAAATGAGGAGTACGTAACACCTATGTTTGAAGACGATAAAAATCGAAAACGAAAAAACCCATTCGACTTCATCAGCGATGAAGAATTCGAAAAAATATTCGAAGAAATGCAAAAATTCTTTCAAAACGGCTCATTCAAAGACATGCTCGAAGACATGTTCCGCAATGGCATCGAACCAAACAAACAATTTATACAAGGATTTCGAGTAAACCTCGGCCCTGATGGCAAACCCAATGTCCAAAAATTCGGTAACATACCCACCATCACCCCTGCAGGAGAAGCAAAAATATCAGACCAACAAGAACCCCTCACCGACATCATCGAAAGCGATGACAACATCGCCATCACCATGGAAGTCCCCGGTGTCACCAAAGAAGACATCAAACTCAATGTGGCCGAAGACAACCTCGAAATATTAGTAAACACCCCACAACGACAATACCATAAACTTGTTGACCTTCCCTCCAACGTCAAAGAAAAAACCACCCAAGCAACCTATAACAACGGCATCCTTGATATCGTCATAGAAAAAAAAAATAAAAAGAAAAAAGACAAACCCGGATACCATGTAGATATCACCTAAAAAACCAAACCACTCTCCTTTTAGTGCCATTTTTTTTATACCTATCACTAAATCATAACTTTTCAGCTTTTTTTTTCAAACATAACAAAACATATTAAAGCACCAAAACAAATGACCCCCTAACATTTTTAGATCACCACCATATACTAAAATTACGGGCCGAGGAGATGAAAACCACACCAACAACACCCACTTCCAATCAAATACCAAAAACCATCATATTTGGTGTTAATAAACAAGGTGAGATCGTACAATTTGATAAAAAAAGCCAGGATCTCACGGGATATGATCGAGAAGAGGTACTCCACCGAAAACTCTGGGACACCCTTATACCCGAATCCCACCTTACCGAATGGAAACACCTCATTGATCAAGTCCAAAAAAACCAGCAAATCGATAATATAAAAATACCCTGGAAAACTGCCCATGGCACCGAAATAATGCTCAACTTGAGTAGCTTTCCATTGGACACCAAACAAAAAAACCAGGAAACCTATTGTTTCATCGGTCAACCACTTTCCCCAACCACAGCAACCCCCCCACAAACACCCACAACTACTAATACAACCCACCAACCTACTTCACCCCCCCAAAAAAGTCCCTCGCCCACAAATCAAACAATTACAACACCCTCAATAGAAAACTTTTCTAACACTACAGCCTCATCAATACCTCCTTTGGAATTGAAAAAAATTGAGCTCCTTCAAGAAAAATATGCTACTCTTGAACAACGAATAAAAGATTTAGAAATAAAAAACCGTCATATAGAACAACATAATCAATTCCTTGAGGATATCATCAAGAATCTTGATCAGCCAAAAAACAGCACCCAAAATAATTTTATACCGGTAGAAATAACTGATACAGATTCAAAAGTAAATAAATTATCAAAATTTACGAATATTTTTTCAAAAAATAAAAAGCATAACGAACACATCCAATTACAACTTCACAATATTGAACAAAAAGCTTTTGAACTCAATGAAAAAGAAAAACAGCTGAATATACAATCAACAAATATTGAAAAAAAGATTTCAGACCTCAAACTATGGAAAGAAAAACTAGTCGAATTGGAGCTTGAAATTCAAAAACGAGAGGATCAATTATTAGATAATGAATGGAATCAACAATCAGAAATATCAGAACATTTAAAGACAAAAACTCTCGGTAGTACTTCGAATATATCGTCCCCTCTTTTTATCCAAATAAATCAGGAACAACTCTATGATCAAAATAATTGTGCTGCCGTATTACAACGAGGGATCTTTAAGGACATTAATCCAAAATTAACCGAAATCCTTGGATTTTCCTACCAGGATCTTGTAGAAAAATCTTTCTATGATCTTATTGCTCCCGAAGGACTTGCGGATATTGAACAATTTCATCTGAACCGCCTGAAAGGAAAAACGGAATCAACATATTCAACCATAGTTTTTGATAAAGACAATAATAAAATTGTTGTTGAAATCGAGATGACTCCTATTTTGTATAATCAACAAAAAGCAGAATTGGCAATCTTTATACTGAAACAGAAAATTGATTTAGAACAAAAAACAACATCTGGGGAAAAAATCGAAGAAAAGGGAGATGAGGGAGAGTGAAATACTCTCCGGATATTTTTTTTACCACAAATCTATGATACGTGAGGTTAGAACTGCTGGTGCTGAGAGTTCAAAGAGCCCAGGAGATCCTAACTCGGGCTGAACTTTTCCAGAGATTGAGCTTCGTGGTGGTAATCCACCGGTGTCATTGATTAACGCCGTTAGATTGACGATCATATAGATTCTATCACCAGTTCCCAAACCGTCGGTTGTTGTAATTGAGCCATCGGCATCAAACATAGCAATAATTCCATATGATATTACTGATGCAGCTGCAAGTATTGTGATGTTGGATCCAGCATCTATTGGTGTTTCAAAGACACTGGCATCATCGGTATTTGCATTTTCTACTATCGAACCATTATATTTTAATAGGTGAAACTCGTCGTAGAGAATACTGAGGGTTACCGTTGTTAAGTCCATATCTGCTGCACCTGCTCGGGATCGGACCTCAATAGCAAGGTATTCAACGACAGATCGGTTTACATCAGTGTATCCAACGACATCTTCTATGACTAATCCTGCTGAAATCTCACGGATAGTGTCAATACCAACTGCTTTTGCTCGTTGTTGTAAGCTTTCACTTGTGGTTATTAAGACACTTGCGGCAACTGCAGCGATTAACACCATTGCGATAAATACAATTAGAGTTCCAATACCAACCATTGCTTGTTCGTCACAGGTTAGTTTTTGTTTGTCTTGGTGTGTTTTGTGTTGTGGTGTTCGTCGTCCTGGTTTTATGGCAATTATTGTATTGATGCGAAGGCAGCCTAATCCTTGGCTTGAATCGACAAGGATGAAACCGTCTTTGTAGTCGACATCTTCTAGGGTGCCTGTTACAACGGATGCGCGTTGTTCGCCGGGTTCTTTTGTGACGATCTTGCAGTACTTTCCGACCAGCCTTTCCATATATTTCTTTTCCATCTTTTCACCTTCTTTTCATTTCCCATGGCATCATGTGCCGTGGTAGTTTTACTCATGAAGGATGTTCGCAAGTGACAATATATAAAGCTATGGCGGCTGTTCGTACACTCTGACAAAATGTCGCATTGAAAAAATTGTCAAAATATGGACTTGATTCTGTATCAATATACTACTAAACCGATCTAGATTAGGAGACTAATATTGTAATTTGTTAAGAAGTGTATAATAAAGCTAATAAATTAT
>JAHJFH010000267.1 GCA_018824925.1 Thermoplasmatota archaeon | reverse complement strand
CGTAAGTGGGTATATACTTGCATATACATCTGCGAAAAAGGTACTTAAAATCGTAGTGAAATTAAGGGGTCGGAAGGAATTGAGCTGGTAGTTGTAGATTGCATCCCATCCCTCCTAGAAAACCAGCCATCCTTCTCTTTTTTTGCGTTCCTTATTTTCTTGAGCGGATACAAAAAAGTAAGGAAAATCAGAAAGTATTTGTATGACAGTATGCATTAGTTTTTGTTATCCGGAGAGCAGGGATAATTTGGTGATGAGGAGAGTGATTATTCTCTCGAATTTGATGGGATGTCCTTATCTTTGGAATACATGATTTCATCCATAGCTTTGGATGTTACTATACGGAGGAATGGCGTGCATGGAAGCTCGTAATTCAATATTTCTACCACAGGATCGTACAAATACAAAACAAAGACCTCTTTTTGAAGAGTTAGAGGACGGAAATCTTATTCCATATGAGGATGAATCCTAGGTCCATCAGCTCCTCTTCTTTTTTTTTATTAAGAAATTATCATACGAAGCAATTTAAGGGGTTATGTTCTTTTCGAATCGTATGACTAAACCATGTGTGTTAAGTATTGCTGGGTCTGATCCATCAGGGGGTGCTGGTATTCAGGCAGATATCCAGGCATGTTCATATGCTGGGGTACATGGGTTATCTATACTAACGGCGATTACTGCTCAAAATACAGAAATGGTTGCTCGATGCGATCCGGTTTCTGTTGATTTAATTGCTGCTCAACTCTTATCGATATTTGATGAATTTGATATTGCGGCAGTAAAAACAGGTGTTCTTTTCGATGAAGAGATAATTGCGTTGGTAACAAGTTATTTGAGAAAGCATCATCTTAGACCGATTGTAGATCCAGTTGCGATTGCGTCATCAGGATCCAATTTAAGTCGAGTATCTATGTATCATGGGCTCGTAAATGAATTACTTCCTCAGTCATTGATGCTTATTGCTAATGTTCCAGAGGCTGTGTGTATTAGTAGGAATCAGATTAATAGTCTTAGAGATATGAAAAGAGCATGTGAGACATTGTATTCATATGGTTCAGAGTATGTGGTACTGAAAGGAGGCCATTTAGGGGGAAAAACCGCCGTTGATGTTGTTTATGATGGTAAATATTTTTTTGAACTAAATTTACCCCGTTATAAATCTATACAACTGCATGGTTCAGGATGTAATTTCGCTTCGTTGGTAGCAGCATTTATCGCGAAAGGTGATGATCCACTATTAGCTGTTAAAAAAGCGAAAATGCATCTCTGGTGCCTATTTGCTCATCGGTACACCCCGGGGACTGGTGCTGCTGTTGTAGATTATCATCCAAAGCTTCCACCGTTTGAGGGAGAATATACCGAGAATCAGGGGAAAATAATATCAGAGCTGTATCTTGCTGTCAAACAAGCATTATCACTGATTCCTGCTGCCGTTATTCCAGAGGTAGGGATGAATTTTTGCTATGCTTTACCTAATGCTAAATCTCTCAATGATGTCTGTGGTCTAGATGGACGAATAGTGAAGACACAGCATACTGCACAGTGTTGTGGTAAATTATGTTTTGGCGGGTCAAAACACGTTGCCACAATAGTTTTAACGGTTATGCATACTGATCCGACTACCCGATCGATTATTAATCTTAAATATTCTGAGGCTGTAATCAAAGCATGTAGAAAGAGTGGATTGGTCGTTGGATCATTTTCTCGGGAGAATGAACCGATTTCCACCATCTCCTCAATGGAGTGGGGGACCCAGGTTGTTATCAATGATTTAGGAAGAGTACCCGATGTGATTTATGATACAGGTGGAATGGGGAAGGAACCAATGGTTCGAGTAATAGGTTCAGATCCATCTAAGGTGTTGTCCAAAATTAAGGAAATTATAAGAAATTATAATAGTACGAGATAATCTGACGAAATGTTTATAAATGAGTTTTAATATTGTTGCGGCGCAACAATGATTTATCAGGGAGGTAAAAGCCTATGACAGCAAAAGAAGAATCCGAAGAAAACATTATCTATGTAGGAAACAAACCACCAATGAGCTATGTTCTTGCCGTAGTCACTCAGTTTAACAGTGGCTCAAGTGAAGTCATCATAAAAGCACGGGGCAGAGCAATAAGTCGAGCGGTTGATGCTGCAGAAATTACACGGAACCGTTTCGTCACTGATGCAAAAATAAAGGAAATAAAAATCGGAACAGAAGCAATCACCAACGAAGAAGGACGCACTTCAAACGTCTCATCTATCGAAATTTCATTATCGAAATAATTCCAATAGCTTTATTTTATGTTGGTATTATTTGTTCCTTTCTCTTTTTTTTAAATATATTTAGTACATGATATATTAATGGAAATTTTATTAAAAAAATATGTTGATAAATTTTTTGCAGACAGTTTTTTTTGATTTCATATCACCGGTATCTTAATATTAGAGACATCCTATTTGAATTCCTACATTAAAACCCTCACCAAAAATAGCAAGGGAAAAAAACCAAGCTTTATAAACCTGTGAAATAAGAGGAAAAACTTCTTATAGTTACATCATATTCCGCCAACCCCTTACGGGGGAAAATGTACGCCATAATCAATCATTATTTATGAAAAATAGATTATATCAAGATAAAATATTGAAAATGAGCGATAAAAAAGAAAATTAAATGATGTATCTTGCATAGCACGAGGTAAGAAAATGACAAATGGAGACATAACTGTTCTAATGGATGAAACGCGAGTTTTCAAACCATCCGGGGACTTTGTAAAAAACACCAATGTCCAACAATGGATGAACAAACATAATATCAAAACCCTCGCTGAACTCTATGAAAAAACCAAAAATTGGGAATGGTATTGGGAGGAAATGGCCAAAGAGCTTGTTGAATGGTACAAACCTTATGAAAAACTTGTGGAATGGAGTCCCCCATGGGTCAAATGGTTCCTTGGTGCTCAATACAATATCGTTCATGATGCATTAGATAAACATGTAAAAACATGGAAAAAAGATAAACTCGCATTTATCTTCGAAGGTGAACCCGGTGAAGTTCGAAAAATCACCTATATGGAACTTTACCAAGAAGTAAACAAACTCGCGAATGCATTAAAAAAATTAGGGGTTAAACGAGGAGATCGAGTCGGTATATACATGCCGATGGTCCCCGAATTACCAATTGCTATGCTTGCCTGCGCAAAAATCGGCGCTATCCATTCAGTCGTTTTTTCAGGTTTCAGTGCATATGCCGTTCGGGATAGAGTAAATGACTGTGAGGCAAAGGTCATTTTTACCTGTGATAGTTTTTACCGTAGAGGAAAAAAAGTACCATTGAAAATACAAGCAGATGAAGCTCTGAAAAATGCACCAAGTGTAAAACATGCTATCGTCTATCAACGAACCGGTGACCCTGTAGATATGCAAGAAGGTCGAGACATTTGGTGGCATGAACTTGTTAAAGATATGTCTGAGGAATGTGAAACCGAAAGACTTGATGCAAACGACCCGTTATTTTTCTTGTATACTTCAGGAACAACAGGAAAACCAAAAGGAATTATTCATGCGCATGGTGGCTATGCAGTAGGTACAGCAACAACCCTTAAATGGGTTTTTGACGTTAAAGATGATGATATTTACTGGTGTGCAGCCGACATTGGTTGGATTACTGGTCATTCATTTATTGTATATGCTCCGTTGATTCTAGGAGCAACTTCTGTGATGTATGAAGGAGCACCAGATTTTCCTGGACCTGATCGATGGTGGGAAATTATTGAAAAATATAAAGTCAGCATTCTTTACACATCACCCACTAGTGTTCGATTATTCATGAAACAAGGGGAAGAATGGCCAAAGAAACATGATCTTAGTAGCTTACGATTACTAGGATCTGTTGGCGAGCCAATTAATCCTGAGGCATGGATATGGTATTATAAAAATATCGGAAATGAATGTTGTCAGATTATGGATACATGGTGGCAAACTGAAACAGGACATTTTGTTATATCGCCCCTACCTGTAACTCCCTTAAAACCAGGATCGGCAACTTTTCCTTTACCCGGCATGAATGCTGCTATCTTTAATGAGCAGGGTGTAGCAGTACATAATGCTGGGGGTAATCTTGTGCTTACACATCCCTGGCCGGGTATGCTCCGTGGCATTTACAAAAACCCGCAACGTTATGAAGAAACCTATTGGAGTAGATTTAAAGATATTTATTTAGCAGGAGATGTCGCTCGAACAGATAGTGATGGTTATTTTTGGATTCAAGGTCGTGCAGATGATGTGTTAAATGTCTCAGGACATCGCATTGGTAACTCTGAAGTTGAGTCAGCACTTGTGAGCCATCATAAAGTTGCTGAAGCAGCGGTTATTGGTAAACCCCATTCGCTCAAAGGTGAGTCAATTACCGCTTATGTTGTTTTGAAAAAGGATGTAGAACCTACAGATGAGCTGAAAAAAATACTTCGCGAACATGTAGGCGTTGAAATGGGTAAACTTGCACGCCCCGATGAAATCTATTTTGTCTCTGATGTACCAAAGACCCGCAGTGGTAAGATTATGCGTCGAGTGATCCGTGCTCGAGCAATGGGACGAGAAGTAGGTGATATCTCAACGTTAGCAAACCCTGAAGCGGTGGATCAAATAACCAAAGCAACCTAATCACACCATCCACTTTTTTTTCTCTTTTATACGATCTCATGATAAATAGGTAGACAAAGTATAAAAATGATAAGGAATATTGCCTCATAAGAAAAAGCAATGCAACATGAGCCACGGCTATGATTTGGATATTTTTTAGTATTGTACTTATTATACTGTTAATCATTATTTCAGCGTTTTTTTCAAGTGCAGAGATGGCTTTTGTTTCTGTAAATAAAGCTATGGTGGTGGACAAAGCACGAAATGGTGATAAAAAAGCTCGGGTGTTAGAGGAATTATTGCAAAAACCGGATAACGTGATAAGCGCAGTGGTTATTGGTAATAATATTGTTAATATTTTTTCCTCTGTATTGGCTGGGTATGTTGCCACCGTTTTTTTTGGTAATTTTGGTATTGGAATTGCAGCAGCAACGATGACGTTGCTAATTCTTGTTTTTAGTGAGGCAACACCGAAAGCTTTTGGTATTAAAAATGAGAAGTTTGCATTGCGAATTGCTCGACCCCTTCTGGTGGTTACAAAATTATTCCATCCCTTGGTGGTCTTATTGAACTTTATTTCTCAGGGATTAATTAAACTTGTTGGAGGAAATAGTCATAGGAAAACCGCTGTGACTCAGGATGAGATCATGGCGATGATGCGATTGGGAGAAGAAGAGGGAACGATAGAAAAGGATGAACGGGAAATGGTCAATGAGGTCTTTGAATTTGACGAAACCCGAGCATATGAGATCTATACGCCACAGAACAAGGTAGAGTTTATTCATGAAAGTGCTACTATTGATGATCTAATTGAGTTGGCAATAAAAACAGGGTTTTCACGATTTCCGGTTTTTCGAAAAGATCATGATGATGTCATTGGAATGGTCCTTATTAAGGATACATTAATTATTGAGGATACCTCGTTGTCCGTAAGTTATATCATGCGCGATATTTTGAAAATTGGATCAAACATGAAAGCTGATGATATTTTACGGGAAATGAAAAGACATAAATCACATCTTGCTTTGTTACAGGATCCTCAGGGAAAAACCCTCGGGTTGATTAGTATGGAGGATTTGGTCGAGGAAATATTTGGTGAAATAACTGATGAGCATGATGTCCGTGACGATATGGATGAATATCCCTAATCTTGAAGACGTAAGTCCTGTGATTTTAAATTAGGTATATAGGTACGATTTGTACAACAAGTCCTTTTAAACATGAGCAAGAGAATAGGAGCGTGAGGAGATATGAAATGGTGAATAAATCTGAAAATCTCAAAAAACTCTATGAGGATGCGATTTATTATCATGCTTTTCACACTGGAAAAAAAATTCTTCGAGGACAGCTTCGCATTCAATGGAATGATGCATTTTTCTAGCTTCCTGGGTTTGTGGATTTATGGTTCATTTGGTTTGGTGTTGGCGGCAGGGTGACAGTACCATTTATACAAAAAATTCCGATGTTGCTCAACGAGCGTTAAAAGCAGGATATTGTGTGTCCATTAAGACCCCTAGGTCGCATATTTATCGTAATTAATATTATCAAAGGTTTTTTCCAATAGCTATTTGTATAGTCTCTTAGGTTACCCATATATGAACAGGTGTTGTATCGGTGTTGTTTTCCTTTTAGTTATAATATTTTTTTGTTGGTGTTTGGATAATACATTAACTACTACCTATGTTAATGATGAGTATGGTATTGGTTTAAATCCACCGGTAGATTGGAGCAGGAATCAAAATGGCTCTGCTGATCGGATTGTAGAATGGTTTCCATTTAGTAACTCATCGGTTTACATAAGTATAGCTCGGCCGTATCGTCTTGATGAAGGATTAGCTTTGAGTACGTTTGCTGATAGTATTGAGGAAAGGTATCCTGATTTAGTGTGGAATTTTACGGTGATTTATCGAGATTGGTTAACTATTGGAGGATTGACGGCATATGAAATTATTTTTACCTATCGTGTGAATGATTCAACCTATAAAGAACGACAAATTGCAGTTAAACATACTAGGAATGTGTATGTATTTAGCTATTCAGCCCCTATTGACTTGTATGAAGAATATTCATCTATTGTTAACGAAAGCATTTCTTCATTTCAAGTGAAATAAGTATAGAATATTTTTTTTTGTTTACAAGTTTTTGACAGTTTTACATTATGCCATTTTTTCGAAATATGTTTTTATATCTTGCCTGAAAGAATGTATCATGTCATAATATAACATTACAGGATGGTGAGAAAAAAAATGGAAAAAATTATATTATCTGCAGCATTGGCAGCAGCAATTAGTATT
>JAHJFH010000266.1 GCA_018824925.1 Thermoplasmatota archaeon | reverse complement strand
GTTTTAATGTTTTGGAACCAGGGGTTTTTTGTTGCGGTAAGTACGGTTTGGGCATGGAGTTGGTTCTGAAGGAATTGTTTATCTTGTTGGAGTTCTTTGAGTTGTCGTTCTAGGAGTGTGACGATGCGTTGGTGGTATTGGAGTTCTTCTTTGAGGGGTTGTACTTCGGTGTTATAGAGGGTGTTGTAGATGTCTTGGTAGAGATCATCCGCAATGTCGTTATCTTGGGCGGTTTGTTGGAGCGATGTTTGGGCGAGGAAGTGTTCGATAGCGGTTCGTATGAGTTCGCTTCGGGGAAGGTTTTGCTGTTCGATTCGGTTATAGAGTTCATCATCTAATCTTATAGCGATTCCTTTTGTTTTATTCATGCAGGTCCCATCCTTTAGTGGCGTATCACATATGTCTTACATTAATGTTTGCTGAGGTTAGATTATCACAGGGGGGTTATTTCTATCGAGGATCAATGAGTTTTTTTAGTTATTTATAGGGTTATGTAGGTGCATAGGCAGGTGATTATATAGCTGTATAGTTAGGTGATGATGTGTGTGACACGAGCGTGGTGATGAGTCTAGTGGTTCCTTAGGAGGGGTTGAGTCAATTTTATATAGTGGGATGTATTCCGCTGGAAACGGTGATTACGTTATGACGTATGTAATCTTTGAAGTGAAATCTGAGGATTTAGGAAAAATTAATACTATTGTTAAGGATGATTTGGTGAGTCGACAGAGTATTTTAACTCGTGATGCAAGTTCGTTGGATATGAAGGGAGATGTGTCGTTTCTGAAGATAGAGGGAAGCGATGCAGGGTTGAAACAGGCAAAGGCCATTGCAAAAGAGCTTGGTTTTAAGGTATTAAATAAAAAAAAGGCCGCAGATATTAATAAGCGGATTGCTGAGCAGGAGGATTCTGCTGCATCTGGTATGGGAATGATTTTTGATTAAAGATCCCAATAATCCCCTAATTCTTTTTGTAATTGGGCGATCACCGCATCTGCGGTATCGATTTCGTGTGTGGTATCCTGTATAGTACTGGGATGGTTGCTCAGTTGTCCGAGTTGGGCGAGAAAACATGGGCCGATCCATGTGAGATTATACCCTCCTTCTAGGGTGCAGACGAGTTTTGGTTGAATTTCTTGATACATTTTGGTGATATCCGCATAAAATTGTGTGGTAAATTGTAATCCTCCAAGGGGGTCGGCATGGTGAGAGTCATAGCCTGTGCACATAATAATAAGATCAGGGTGAAACTGGTGGGCGATTGGGAGAAAAATGGTTTGGAGGATACGTGTCGCAGCGGTGTTTCCATTTCCGTGGGAAAGGGGGGCATTATTGGTATATCCTTCGCCTTGACCGATGCCGATTTCTTGGATATCTCCTGTACCGGGGTAATGAGGGGAGAGATGAAGGGATTGATAAAGAACATCGTTTCGGTTGAAAAATATTTGCTGGACACCGTTTCCATGGTGCACATCAGGGTCTATGATGAGTACTTTTTTTCCTTTTTTTGTCAGGGCATGGGCGGCTAATGCTGCATTGTTGAATAGGCAGAATCCCATTGATCGGTGGGCTGTTGCGTGGTGGCCCGGTGGCCGGGTAAGGGCAAAACCATTGGTTACGTTATCGTTGAGGACGTTTGTGCAGATATCAAGCACACTTCCAGCTGCTAGACGGGCGGTATGGTAATCATCTTTACAGACATAGGTATCAAGGTCAATCCATGAGTCACCGGTGTTACTAATGTTTTTTATTTGTTCAATCATACCGCCCCCATGGATTTCTGTGAGAAGGGTTTCAGGAAGCGGGGTTGGTTCCATTATTTTGAGTGTATCATAAAATGATGCTGTTTGGAGATTTTGGAGTAGGGTGGTGAGTCGTTGTGCATTTTCTGGATGACCGGGCGTGTTATGTTTATTGAATTCAGGTGAGTACATGAGTTGTGTGGTCATAAATAAATCAAAGAAGTAAAATAGGGAATTGGATATAAGGTTATGTCATCATCCTGTATCTGATATTATCTGGAGGCGTTAGTAGGTATGACTGATTTATTATTGGGTGTTTCACCAGAGTTTTTATATTTTTCTGGGGTAAAACCGGTGGCTGTGCAGGGGTTACATGAACCGTATTTTCTGGCGTTTTGTCCACAGGTTGTGCAGGTTGAGAAAGCGCGAGCGCAGCTGGTGAAGCAGTGGCAAGATAATCGTTTATCTGATGGTATGTTTTCGAAGATTTCACGGATTGGTGAGGTGGAGCAATATCAGAGTTTTTGGGAATTTGGAAAAAAGCGTCCTGTGTTCAAAGTGTTCTGTACCAAATCATATTTGGTTCCTGATGTTAGTGATGAGTTATTTTTTCGTTATGGATTTTTTACTGGTGAACATGATATTCCCTATCAGCAGCGGATGATTACGGATTTTGAGGGAAGTGATACTCACTGGGTTTTTGATACCCAAGGAAAATCACGTGCGTTGCGAGTGCTGGTGTATGATATTGAGACGTCGCAGTTCCAAGAGGGGAAAACGGATGTACCGATAGATATTATTGGATCCGCTTCTTTTCCGTTGAAGTTTTCGTCATACAAAGATTTAGCTACTGAGGGGTTTAGTATCTCGATCGATGATGTTCCCACATCATGGGAAGAGATCGAGATTACTCAGAAACTTTCACGGTCTGTTGATGAGGAAGTGCAGAATTTACTTGAGTTTTGTCAGGAAATCTTTCGGTCCGATGTGATATCAGGGCATAATATTATTGGGTTTGATAATCGTCAGATTCAGGGTCGTATTAGTTGGTTTATACGAAATAAGGGTGAATCGCTTTCAAAACAGGATCATCAGGTGTTTAAAGAGTTTCTTGAGGTATATAGTCGACCAGATAAATCGTTTCATTATGGTATTCGTTCTGAAGCAGTACAGGTATATCCTACGAGTCTTGATACCTATCTTGGGGTACGGAAGTTTTATTCTTTCTTGAATGATTTTAGTTTGAAGGCTGTTGCACCCTTTTTAGGTATTATGGTTCCAAATCGTATTATTTTAACGCCTTCACAGATTAAACTTGATCAGCGGACGCTTCTGTATAATCGACAGGATATCCAGGAGCAATTAGGAGTAACGTTGATGTTGATACAACAGGCATTACCATTAGCGTTCACCACAGGAATGCCGTTTGATATGTTGTTATCATCTGGCGCGGTGACGATGTGGGATCATATGGCAATGATTCGAAGCGGCAGGGTGAAGAAGATTATGCCACCGACCTGCCGGGTGATGACTATTGCCCAGACGTTAATGCGGAGTTTTAAGGGCTGTGAAACGCGATCTGCGATTGTTAAACAAGCGTTGAAACAACGTGAACAGTTATCAAAGGATATTATTCGGGTGATTAAATATGGGGAGGAAATGCCTGAATGGGTGGAATATCCCTATGTGATTTTTAATCAGGATGCTAAAGATACAGATGATCTTGTCGCCTATCATATGCCGGGTGGTATGACATTAAAACCAGATTCTGAGGCTTTTTCGCATTTTATTCCCTGGTGGTATGTGATGGTGGCTGATGTTGGTGCGATGTATCCGACGATATTAAAAGCGATGAATATAGGAGCAGATACGGTCCGATTAGCAAAAAATTCGGAAACACCTGATGCCTGGATTTGGTTGAAACGTGTACCTGAAAAACTCCTCAAACAACGGATGATTGCCTGGCGGAATCTTACGGATAAGGATAGCTATGCTGATAAGGGGGTTATGCTAGGTGTCTGTATTGACCATAATCCAGGGGTGGTTAACTGTGCGATGACCGGGATTATGAGTGTCATTGCTAAGGTCAAGACGCAGTTGAAACAAGCATATCAAAATGAGTTAAGAGAATCAATTGAGCATTTGGTGATGATGTATCAAAGTGTGAAAGGAGCAAGAAATGCGGGAACGCATGGTATACTTGCCGCTCCGATGGTATCTGGTCGTCAGTTTAATCTATGGGGAGCAACCGCTATAACGACAAAAGGGCAGATGATTCTTGCTGATACACTTGAGTATTTACAATCCCGTGGAATCCGCGTGGTATATGGTGATACTGATGGTATTTATATTGGGTGTGCTCGATCGGTTGCGAGCAGTCCAAAACTTAAAAACGCTTTAGAGGTGACTGGTATAGCTAATGATCCACTGTGGCTTACACAACCAGATGAGGCGTTACAGGCTATAGAAGCATGTAATACAAAATGGCAAACTGAGTTGGATTATCCTGATTTTGAGCTTGAGGCCGAAAAACATGATGCTATGTTATTTGTGAAACATAAGAATTATTTGATTTTCGATGAGAACAATGGACGGGTTTCAATGGTGACCAAGGGAAATAATTTCAAGGGATCCGATAAAGCAAATATCGCACGTATTATCCTTAAAGATATTATGCTTGTTGTGTTACATGATCATCCTTCATGGGAGCATGAAGAGGATATCCGTGAGGAAATGAAGGTTGCCATTATGAAGACAACCCAGGACATCGTTGCGAAGCTTGATTTATCACAGGTTGATATTGATGATTTAACGTTAGTGCAATCAGTTCAACCTACGAAGAGATATAAAACAAACCAGGATGGGAGTATCTCTACCTTTGGTCGCCGTGTCCAGGCTTTAGAGCAGGTATTAGGTGAGGCAATTCGAAGTAGGATTAAACTGAAATTTGTGGTGACTAAAAAACCACTCCCCGGTATTAGTAACCCATCGAAAAGTGGGGTGAAACCGATTGATTATATGTATCCTGTAGAGTTATTAAAGGATAAGAATGAGATTGATTTAGAATGGTATAAAGAAATGATTGTGAATTATATTCAGGGTGCTTTTGGTATTTCCTCAGCGAAAGCTACGGAACAGATGGGCCTTGATTCCTGGATGTAATGCTATTAACGTGTTTTGAAACATTTTTCACAATATTGCCATAGTAGTATGGTAGTTGGGTAATGTCTGTACAACAAGGGTTTTTAATACAGTTTTAGAAACAGGTACATGTGAAGTAAATGTTGATCGTCGGGCAAGTATCTAGTCAAGAAGAGGCAAACGAGATAACCTTCATAGCAAAATTGTTTGTTGTTGGGCAACGTGCGCGATATCTTGCTCGTCAATATAATCAATAAAATATGCTATATTTGTTGCATAATTATGATTTCTTAATAAATTGATATTAAATAATTGAATTTCTCTTCAAATACCTCAGCTTGTTTCTGCAATACCGTTTCCGCTTGATTAATATCCATATCTTTCGTTTCAAGCGCATAGCTAACAAATCGACCAATCCAAAGCGGTTTAAGGGATTCTATCAGGCTTTTTTGTTGTTTTTCATCCGCATTCTTATAGGCAGCTGCGTAAGAATATACAATTTCGACCCAGAGTTCTGGATCAAATTTTTGAGGATTATTTATTATGTGTTCGATATCCTGAATCATATCCTGAGGTAATATTGATGTCATTGTATCTTTATTTTGATAGAATTCTGTTCTAAAGGTTTCTATCAATTGATTTATGTTGATTTTAACTGGGATGGGTTTTTGACTAAAACACTCCCGATAATAGGTTATATGCGGATAACGGGGCTTATTTTTCCAAAATGATTCATAATATTGGGCAAGTCGAAACATACTACCGGTGACCCGTCGGAACATGGGGACTAGGAATTTCTCTGGTTCTAAATAGCGAGTAGTTGATTCATGTATTTTCAGTGAATAAAGGCTTTCTTTCACTTTCAACCCTTCTGCTGCTGCAACCGTTACAATGAAGATATCAACTCCAAAATCTGGGGGAAATAAGGGATGATTTCTAAGTATTTCATACAGGTTTCTTGATAATGCAAATTCTCCTGCTATCGGTTGACGTATATCGATTCCATAAAGGGCTCGTGTAAAAGGGTAAACAAGATTATTAGTTATGACGCCATCGTTTTTATCACGGATATAGTAAGGGACGGTGAGATCAGCTCGACCGTAAAGGATTGGATTTGAAATATTTTGAATCCACCCGGGTTTTATACTAAGTAGATCACCATCTATGAGCACGACACATTTTGCTTGTGCTTGATGAGCAATTTCGAATATAGTCATGACCCCCACGCCTTTTCCACCAGTTGTTATGTCGGTGGTAACTAGTTTATGAATAGAGTTGTATGGTTGGAAGAGACCTAGAACTTCTTTGGTTTTATCTGTTGAGTTTCCCTCAGAGACAACAATAGCCTTTTTGTAATCGGGAAAATAGCGGTAGAGTCCCTCGTTTATGACGTTGAGAACGTTGAGCACGGTCGTTTCTACGTTTTTGCAGAGGACACCAACCATAATATCGATTGGTTTGATATTTTGACTTTGTTTTTGAATGGGTTCTTGGAGTGTTAATTCGTGGTTCCATGGTTGATTCACGGTGTATCATCTCTTATTGTCTTCAAGTACAATTTCAAGTAGTTCTTCTCGGATTTTTTTCCGAGCTGACATAGTGCGAAGCCAGTCAGGTATTCGAGTTCCTACTGGTTTGAGCATATATTTATTTCCTGCTATCATGATTTGTTGGCTAAATTTCTCAACCATTGTTTCCTCAAGATGGCGGTCATAATCTATACCATTAATAAGGGCATCAGCATGATATTTTCGTATAGCATCCTGGGCATTACGTTGATAGAGTACACGTAATGAGAGAAGAAATGGTCGCGATATTTGTATTTGATCTGCTTCTATGAGGACACGGAGAAGGGTTTTAAAGATCTCGCCAGACATTTTAACTAGGCCTTGATCGGAATCTCCGATAACTTGATGTTTGTGTTCATAAAAGCCGAGATCGGTTTGGCAGATTCGTTTTATGGCGACGTTTCGGTAAATTTCTGCCATGACACCTAATTCAATACCCCATCCCCCGGGAACATCTAGGTCGCGTGAGAGATCGCTCGTGAGTGCAAATTCTCCTGAGATGGGATATCTGAAAGAACGGAGAAATCTAATGAAATGAGGTTCAGTACCCAGAGTATCAATTAATGAGCGGAGAAGTGGGTCAAGAAAAAGACGGAAAACTCTTCCGTACATGATTGTTCGTTTTATGTTTACACGGGCATAGTATCCTTTGTTAAATTTGAAATCTAATTCAGACTCTATAATAGGATAGAGGAGTTTAGTTGGTATGATTTCGTTGTATGCTTGAATGTCTGCGTCGTGGAGTGCTACTGCATAGTTATTGAGGGTGGCAATACCTAAAGCGAGCCAGACATCACGTCCTTTTCCTCGGTATTTGGTGAGATTGAGTCCTTCTGATTTAAGGCTTAAGAGTAAATTATCGATTCGGGGCCCGTTACACCACATGATGAGATGGGGTATGGTGAGACGGTGGAAGAATCGTTTGATGTGACCAAATTCTTTTTGGTTCTGTGCAGCAAGTGGGATGATAACTTGATGAAGGTAAGTGCATTTGTTTAATCGGTCAACGATATGGGGTAATGCATCACTTTTTACTTCACTGTATAACATTGGCATGACGACGGAAACAGGTCGTATGTCTGAAAATTCATTCATTGCTGCAAGTAATTTTTTATGATCAAGATTTAGATCATGAAGTGTTGTTATTTCTTCTTGCTTCATATCCATAAGATTCGACTCTTTGTTAAATGAATGTTAAGATGCTACGCACATCGGTAATCTTGTAGGAAATTTGTTGTTGAATTTCAAGAGGCACTTGGTAAGCGAAACTGAGACCGGTGATTCAATAACATGCCTATCTTAATGCGTCCATCTCAAACAGCTATTGTTCCTTTTAAAGTGATTTTAAGATCGTGACACGGGTTTGTATCACAGCCACCTTACATATGGAATAACAATAGCCGTCTCCACAATCTGCTTATTGAGAGATATATATCTATAGTTCGCCAGTTACAATGTCTTAATTAGATATAAGTTTATTGGCATATTTGTAATAGGTATAATCTTTTTTGTTGATTATGTACTAAAAATTGGTAGTTTGTTGTTGCTACAGCGATTTGTATGTTTTTTTTGATTTTCTGGTGAGTAATTGAATAGTTTATAGACTTTTTTAATAGGAGAAATAGTGGTAGATAGTATTGGCTAATCCAAAGGTTTTTGCAGAAACAAAAATGGCGCGTTTTTTCAATTAAGTTCCATCCATATCAAGTATTATGAGTTTGTATGATGATATTTTGTTTTTAAAATCTCTACGGTAGATTCAAATTTTGGAGAATGTAGTATTTTGATTTTTATTACTAATTATGGTTATTTTATTAATTTTTCTTGTATTTGTTTAAGACAGTTTTGTGTTACATCCTGGATGGATTGGGTGGCATCAAGAATGTGATAATGGTGTTCTTGTGCTAATTTTAGATAGTTTTGTCGGACAGCGGTTAAAAAAGATTTTTTTTCAAAAGGAATTAATTCTGATCGGTGTTGGATACGTTGTATAGCAATTTCTGGATCAAGATCAAATAGGAAGGTATGATCGGGTTCTCGAATAAGATTTTTTGATAGTCCTTGTAGCCATTTCATAGGATTGTGGATGTCTTTTTGTAGTTGTGCTCCTTGATATGCATAGGTTGAGGCTGCATAGCGATCGCAGAGAACAATTGATCCTGATGCAAGCCATTGCTCAATGTCTTTGTTGTGTAGTATTCGATCGGAGATAAAGGCAAAAGCGGTTACGTAGGGATCTGAATGTGTTTTTATACAGGTTTGTACAAATTTTCCGACTTCAGTATCGGTTGGTTCTCGGGAAAGTATTATGGTATGTCCTTGTTGTTTAAGAGCAGCATAGACATTTGTGGCTATTGTTGATTTTCCAGATCCGTCGATTCCTTCGAATGCGATGAAAAGACTCATGTGGGGGGTTTCTCCTTTTTCTGTTGTTTCCATCTGATGTTATAGTAGCTGAGGGGATGATTTGTTTTTCGGCAGGTGTCATCGATTTTGTCGGTAGGGCAGAGGCCGTAGGTACGCATTTTGCTGCATCCTGGTGATTTATAGGCGGTGGCGGAAGTGGTGCCTGTTATATGTTCTACTTGGTAACGTGTACGTTCTTCTTGGTAGTCTGGTGCGGTACTGAAGAGTTTAAGAATTTCGGTGATATTCATACCGACAGTATTAAGGAAGCTGACGAGAGCAAATCGTCCTATATGAGGGACGTTTTCTCCTGCTTGGATGGCAGTAAGGGTGTCTTTTAGACATGGAGGGAGTTTTTCAATATCAAGTTTCCCAATCGGGGCGGTCTCCATTTTTTTCCTTTTTTGATTCAGGATGATGCGGAAGCGGGTGATTTCAGCTGAAAAGATGCTGTTAATGAGGTCGTTGGTTTGAAGGTGTTCCAGTTCTGTGAGCATTTTTGTACGTATAGCTTCCAGGATGAGACGTGAGATGTCTTTGTAGGATATGGTGATGTATCCGTGGTCCATGTCGCGGTTGACCATTTTCCATTTTTTATATTGAGTTGGTGCATATCGGAGGTAATCTTTGTAGAAGATGGATATGGTGTTTTCTTGTGGTTTTTTATAGTAGATGTTTTGTTCGGTGGCGATTTGTTTAATGAAGTTGGTTGGTTCGGTTATGAGGTGTTTATAGGCGTGGTATGCTTCAGCAAGGGCATAGCGTCGTGTTAGGTAGGGGTCATTGATTGCGGTGGTGAGCATGCGTGCGAGGGGGTAGGAATAGATTTCCATCATGCGGTCTGTGTCTGTGGCAAGTTGACGGTCTTGGACATTACCGGTTGTTAGGGCATTGTTGACTCGTTCAACACTGACTGTTCGAGCGCGTTCGTACAGTTTTCCAGTGAGAAGTTCTGATATGGTGAGTTGTTGATCTTTAATGTATTTTTTTGCTTCGTTTAGGAATGGATAGGTTGCGAGTACTTGTATTGGCTGCATCGATCATTTTTTTGTAAGTGGAGGTGGTTAATGAAGGTTTTTCTTTGTGGTGAAAGTTATCCTCTAAAATTTAAGTATGAGAATTACTATTATCCCTGGATTATTTTGGGGCTCGTAGCTTAGTCTGGCGGAGCGACTGGCTCATAACCAGTTGGTCGCAGGTTCAAATCCTGCCGGGCCCACTGTTCTCAACAGGAGAAAATGAGGGAGATGGAGGCAATTTCGGCCATCAATCTATTTTTCAGGCTTTTTCTTTGTTCTTAAAGCCTGGTTGAATAAATTTCTCTTTCCCAATTGTCTCTTCATACAATCTGCGATATGAACATATTTGATAGTGGTTGTTGGTTTGCGATGTCCTAATCTTCTTCGAACTATTTCGAGTTCTTTTGTGTGCTCATAGAGGTAGGTAGCACAGGTATGTGCATAGTGTATAGATGAAAATAAGGTCCAACAATTCTTTTTCCCATGGGTGTGATTCGATCTCTTAGGTATTTTCCTGTGATTCGTTCTCCGTCTGGTTTGAGAAAGAGAGCGTTTTCTGATTTGTCATTTGCAATTTTTTTTCTCCAGTTGTTTATGTAGTTTTGTGGTGTTTTGAATACTGGTGAGGAGAGAACTGTTTTGTTAAATGGTATTATTATTCTGTTTTTTCCTCGTTTTTTATCTTCGTGTATTCTGATGTAGTCTGTTCCATCTTTGTTGAGGATGATGTCTTCAAGGTTTAGGTTGCAGATTTCACTGGGTGGTCTGACACTGTCAACTTAAGGAAAATAATTTTCAATTGAGCAATCCCATCTACCTTTTATAACCACATAAGAGGGATGGGATGCTCAATCAGATAGTGGATATATTAGAGGATAGAAAAATCTTTGTAAGAACAAGAAAAAATACTCGAACAAAAGCGCTTGCGCTTTTAATGTATCACGCTGGTCTTTCCTACCGGAAAACCAGCGCAATTATATCAGATATGGAACCATTTTCATATGAGGCATTGCGGAAATGGTAT
>JAHJFH010000265.1 GCA_018824925.1 Thermoplasmatota archaeon | reverse complement strand
ATACTTATATTCACAGATAAACGATAATTATTTCCTTGACAAATCACACTGAAAAAAGGCGATCATTATGATAACATTGAAAAAAAACGATAAAATCATCATTATCGCAGCCGTCGCTGTCATCATCATTGCAGGTGTTGGTATCGCAGCATATACCCCCGAAGACGTAAAAGAAACTTATGCACCAATGATGGGAAACTCCTACACAATAACCTGGAATACCGCCAGTAGTAACAGTGAAACCATTTCAGGATCTGCATCTAAAGATGCGGTTAAAAAAGTTACTTATATGCTTGATCAAAAAAACATCAAGTCCATTACCTTCAATATGAGTTGGACTGATGATAAAGCCACACTCCTTAATAGATTTGGCCTTGACACCTTAGAACTAAAAATAACAGCTCCCGATGGAACAGAAGAACGTGCACAAGCTACCTCTGCTAAAAAAACCAAACAGGGAAAAGTCTCCATCACCATGATGGTTAATAGCCGACCACCCACTATCGACGTAATTCAAGCAAATAGCTCAACAGAAGCCGAAATAAAAGCGGAGAATAATCCTTCTTCAGAAAAATTTACTAAAGAAGAATTTGATTTGGCGATAAGCGTATTAATCGGTGAAAAACGAATTCTCAAAAAATTTATGGATAAAGGGAATGGATTCAAAATCGATATAACCTACGAATATTACTATCCCACGGTTTTTGAAGAAACGATAGAAGAAACGGGCGATAATATGTTCAATGATATACGTGGACAGAATTACAAACCGCCGTTTCTCTCAATGATTATCGGTACAGGATGCGGGCGTTATATTTAAAATACCTAAATTCTAAACCTGAGAAACGCAGCGATCCCACCTATTCCAATAAATTTTTTTCCCGCTTCATGTAATGTATTAATAATCATAAAATCACTCTGCCTTTCTCGTGCTAACCGAAGAATGGATTCTCCCTCAGGTGTTCTAACAAATATATCACTGATTAATAACTGCTTCACTGCCCCTTTATTAGCTGCATCAAGAACATCACAATAACCATACGAGATCAACCCATTTTTCTGTATTTCTTCGAAAATTTTTTCAATATATTGCGTCTCTTTTACCACACGATTTTCTTTAGTAATCTGATCAACTACACCTGTTTTCAGAGCCTCCTGAATACCGTTCATTTCGGCATTTCCAGTGCTATGAGTTCGTGTATTTGAAAATAAATCTGGATCGTGCTCTTTTCCATATTTTATGAAATGTTCCCGGGTAAAACCTGGACCTACAATCATGACCGGTGACTCCGTTGTAACCACAGTTTTCAACATTCTTAGAATTTCGTTAAAGTATTCAGTTTCGGAATAGCTGCTTTCAAACATTTTTCCCGATCGATGTGAATCAATAGTTGCAATAGTCTGAATACCACTTTGACGAAGAACAGCAATGGTTGCGGCATCTTCATCTAACGAAACAAAGGCGACTATAGGTTGTAATCGCTGTTTCACTGCTTCATCGATTCTTTGTAGATGATGTGGCAACCAGGCAGGTTTAATAATAGTAAATGACTCAAGTTTCTCTGCATCAATATTGAATGTATGATATGACCCAAGATCTTGTGGCCCTTCCTCAATAACACCATGAATACGAAGACGGTCTGAAAATTCATGAAAACTAGTTTTTTCTACACGAACACCGAGTTTCATGCGTTTTTTTTCAGTCTTTTTTGAACGGATTTTATCAGCTTTTTGTTCATCAGTTCGATAAGAAACAGCTTGAACAAGGTCCCCTACATCAATAAGATTATAGATATGCCAGATATCATCGAGATTTTCTGCAACGAGTTTTATTGCACCTTGCTTAAAATCCTTATGAATGACTCGCATTATTTCTTCACCTGTTGTGGTATCTCATAACCTTCAGAGCCAGCAAGACTACTGGTTCCTGAGGGAAGCAAGGGATGTATTATATCTGATGATATTTTAAGAATGGAAGCAATATGTTTAGCTAAAATATTTTTTTGAATAGTACCTGGTTGTAAGATAAGATATTTAGATGAATGTGATTTAATTGCCGTAAGTGGAGCGCACATTATTTTTTCTATTTCATCGATCAGAATTTTTCCAATTGCTAATTGTAGGTTACATCGATAATAATTTCGTTTTCCTCGAATGATAAAGGCACCATGGGGAACAAATTCTCCACTTTCTGGTGTTTTACTAACTTGTTCAGGGAGAACCCAGTAGGATCGAGTTTCTGCATATTGATTCCATGCTTTCGAATAGGAGGCTGCAAAGATGCACGCTTCTTCGAGAGTTTCTGATGTGATTGGGAGTGGCTGATTGCTGATATTGTGTTGTTTAACAATGCAGCTTGGGGCACCATGAATATCTGCATGGACATAGCGATCACCACTAGTGAGATATTTTTTTACTAGATATTCATTTGATTTTGCATCTTTCCCTGCAATAATCAGGTTACCAGTGCTGGAGATACACCAATGAAATCGTTCAAACCAAAAGCGTTTGGTCGGTTGTAT
>JAHJFH010000264.1 GCA_018824925.1 Thermoplasmatota archaeon | reverse complement strand
TACGGGTAACGGTCGATTTATTGAATTATATTCTACTGAAAATAGTCCGCCAAATATTCCATCCAATCCAAATCCACCAAATGCTGCAACTACCGTAAGTCTTACTGCAGATATCAGTTGGGTTGGTGGAGATCCTAATGGTGATCCTGTGACCTATGATGTCTACTTTGGTACTACCTCACCTCCACCAAAGGTAATAAATAATCAATCCACAACCTCATATGATCCGGGAACCATGAGTTTTCTTACCACCCATTATTGGCAAATTGTTGCCTGGGATGACTCCAACGCAACGACAACGGGACCACAATGGCATTTCACTACTCGTGGAAATGTTGGTCCAAATATACCAAGCAATCCAACTCCTCCTGATCAAGGAATAAATATAGGTATTACGGTTGATCTTAGCTGGACCGGTGGTGATCCTGATGGCGATCCCGTAACTTATGATGTGTATTTTGGTACTACATCCCCTCCTCCATTAGTCAGTACGAATCAAACATTTTCAATATATGATACTGGAACGATGAGTTTTCTTACTACCTATTATTGGAAGATCGTAGCGTGGGATAACTATGGGGAAACGACAAGTGGACCACAATGGCAGTTTACCACCCGGGGAAATGCTGCTCCAAATATGCCCAGTAGTCCTGTTCAACCAGATCAGGTAACCGATGTTGACATTGATATGGATATAAGCTGGACTGGTGGTGATCCAGATGGGGATTCTGTAACCTATGATGTCTACTTTGGTACTGCATCTTATCCTCCATTAGAGGCAGAAGATTTAACTGTTACCACCTACGATGTTGGTACCCTTGATTGCATTACCACTTATTACTGGAAAATTGTAGCTACGGATTCTTTTGGTGCTATCACTGAAGGACCTATATGGAGTTTCACAACTGAACGACTTAATGCTACACCAACAATACCAGATATATCTGGAAAAGTAAATGGAAAAGCTGGTACACCCTATGACTATACGTTTATCTCAACCGATGAAGATATTGAGGATGTTTGGTACTATATAGAATGGGGTGATGGATCAATAGAGGAATGGATTGGCCCCTATGCCTCCGGTGAGGAAGCGATTGTATCGCATACCTGGACGGTTAAGGATACTTATACAATTCGTGCAAAAGCACGGGATGCGTATGGGTTAGAAAGTGATTGGGGACTTCTTGAAGTATCGATGCCAATCCTGAAAGGTATGTTTATCACTACCTTTTTAGAGTGTATTGCGAATTGGTTTCCCCTATTGTATAGGTTTATTAGCCAATTTATTCTCTAATATTTTTTCTTTTTTTTTTGTTCCCGCTATTGTGATATATACTAATTAGAAAATAGAGTTAGATGATAATACCTGGTTGTATAATACTTTATTCAGATATAGCTATGAGACAATAAAGCAAAGCGAGGATGTGTGTCATAATTTTAGGTTTACTGCAGTACCATAAGCAAGAATTTCAGCAGCTCCACCCATAATTGATGAGGTCATAAATCGAACGTTAATGACTGCATCAGCCCCTAATTTTTCTGCTTTTTCTTCCATGCGTTTGAGAGCGATTTCTCGTGCTTCAGCAAGCATGTCAGTATATTCCGTGATTTCTCCACCAGCGATATTTCGTAATCCTGCTTTTATGTCTTTTCCAATGCTTTTTGCTTGAACCGTGTTTCCTCGCACTAAACCAAACATTTTTGTTATTTCTTTACCTAAAACGAAGTCAGTGTTTACGATAATCATGGTTCCAAATCCTCCTTTTTTATATCTTTCATGGTTTCTTTAGTGTTTTTTCGTTGTTCAATAACTATACAGAGTAATAAGACGATAAAACCAATGAGGATAATTCCTAATAGGAATCCTGTTATGTAATCCAATGTTTGTATGATCTCCTCAAATCCGAGGTAAATTCCATAGATAAAAAAAAGAATGATGCCCCCTAAAAAGAGCACTAATCCTATTGTTTTTATATTATTCATCATTACTACCTTTTTCTTCAATCATGGCTGATACCGATAAACCCTTTTAAATACCTAATGAAGCAAATTGTGTGAGTTTAGGGTAATTGGTGTAATACTTGGCGGGGGGGTTTCCCATTGAGAATGAACTGTGGTTGATTGGGTTGTGTGTATTTGATACTCGGGTAGTGATGGATTGAATTCCTCGATTTTAAGGATGATATAATTTATGTAATGGCTTCCAAGATTTCGTAATGGAATATCAATAGGAAGCCATCCAAGAGTGGATGAAAAAATTTCTGCCCATGCGTGTGGTTCAGCATTGATATCTGGTGTTATTTTTATAAAATATCCGGTTAATCGTCGACAGGGAATTCCTCGCATTCGTGCAAAGGTGATAAAAAGATCTGTGAATTCATCACAATCGCCAATGCCTGTTAGGTATGCTTGTTCCGCGCCTAATCGTGTCTCTTGTTTTTCAGAATATCTGATTTTTTCTTTAATATTTCTACTGGCGGATTGTACCCATAGTGAGAGATCATCTGTATGGAACCATTGCTGATCGGTGATGTTCTGTATGGTTTTCGTATGTAGTGGCCAGTATGAGGATTTTTGTTGATATTTTTGTTTTAGTTTGTCTGGGATGCATGATATTTTTCCCCAATTTTCGGTGATAGTATGAAATGATGGTAGGGGATGAATGTCGATGATTCGTTCTAATGAGATGATTCCTTTGCTTCCAACCTTCTGGTGAAAAACGAAATACATATTTTGTCCTTTGGATTTAATCTGACATTTATTAGGATGTTTCCGTATTGCTACAGTCTGTCGATAGGGAGGATACTGGAAAAATTTTAGTCGAAATGATGGTGTACCTGCGTTGGCATGGTAGATAAGTTTTTCATGATGATGGATATGCCATCCATGTATTGTTATGGATTTATTCATATGGTGTTTTGTTCTCCACAACTCTCGTTGATATTAAGTCTTTACAGAAAATAGTTTTTTAAAGATTCCCCCTGTTTTGTTTCATATCTAAGAAAACGGGTACATTACCGAAAAATATGATTGTACATGATCAAATAATATTGAATTCTTGTAAGGAGAAACATTTGCAATTCTCTTTATTTGACAGATAGAATAGTCTGTTTGTCTATGTCGTTTGTTCAAATTGCAGAAATATTGGTTCATTTCTGTGTGTTTCTTTTGACGCCATTGTGATAGTTGATGATAAGGTATTTAATCACCTGAGAGATATTTGGCTGAATTAAGGTGAGGTTCATGATACCGTACATGGAGGAATGTGGGAAAAACGCTGGAAAGATCTACAAAACCCTAGATATGTTAGGACCGCTTCCAAAAACAAAACTTCTGAAAACCACTCGACTTGATGAACATCATTTTCAGGCAGCAATTGGTTGGCTTGCTCGGGAAAATAAAGTCGTTAAGAATGGAGTGCTGTATGCTCTTGGTGCTACTAATTTAACTGAGACGGTTGGGGCTGATGCAGGAAAAATTTGGGAGACCCTTCAAACGCAACAAGAAGTTGATGTTTCATCATTAGCGAAATTTGCGGATATTCCGTTAAAAGATGCGTATTCTGCAGTTGGTTGGCTTGCTCGAGAAGATAAAGTGGATTGGCAGTGGCAAAAAACGGGTAAGAAACAGATGAAGATCAGATTAAAATATTAGATTTTCTTGTAGTGTCACAAAATTAAATTTATAGTATATGAAGCCTGGGTTTGTACTCCATCTGAAATTGCTGGTATTAACCCATTTCTTTCTTTTTTATCATAACTTTCTTAGGTATTAGTAAATTTTTTTTTATAATAGGTTTAATTGAATGTAATTTGTGATTAGGATAGTAGATTGAGGGGAATGAGAAAGGGAGGAAAATGAATAAAAAAAAGGCGAGCTCAGCTCGTCAGAATTAAAATCATTTAAATCTCATTCCCCTGATCTAAGGATATAATGTACTTGTCATTATTAAACGTTTTGGATGAAAATTTGTACAAGAGATACGTGTATGTTTCCTTGATGTGTATGTTGTTGGTTCTATTATTGATTCTGTAGTGACTAATAAAAAAGGAGAAATGGTGGTTATTTTTTCTTTACTTTTTCTTCTGATTTTGGTGGTAAATCATAAAAGTTTTTCCATGCTTTCTTTATTCGTTCGCCAAAAGTTGCCAATTCCTCACCCCCTCTTTTTTTCAAGATTCTATATCGGCTGTTGTTTTATAAAAGCACTGTCTGTGATGGCGGGTTTATAGTTCTCTTTTCTTTCCACCGCGGACAATAAGGATTTCATTGCATTGGGGGCAGACAAGGGTGGTATCTTTGTGGTTTTTGACAGTATCTTCACTGGTTTTACTGGAAAAGGGTAGTCGCCATCCACAGTTTTTACATTTAATATGAATCATGGGTCATCTTCACGGTATTGTATGTGCATAACTTGTTAAGGGTTTATAAAACCCATGTTTGTGAATGATTCTTTGTGAGGCGTTTTCTTGATATCTTATGATCTTATTTTTTGTAGTGGGTACTCTCTGTTGTTATAAAACAATCTATTTTTTTTATCCTCCTGGTTTGACATTAATGTAAAATAGTATTATGAAGCCTGTTTGTTCTCGTCTGGTTGATCGTTCGGGGATTTCTGCAGATATTGTGATGGTTGTTGGACCAAATCCGATGATGGTGTTTGATTGAATTTCGGTTGTTTCTCCAGTAGGGATATTGGGGATTGTTCCTGTGGTGTTTTTGCCGAGGAGTATGATGCCTCCATTAAGATTGATACGGTAGTGTACATCGGTGATATCTATGAGATCATTATTTTTTATGGCTGATTTGATTTTGAATAAACTCCCGGATATTAATTTAATTTCTAATATTGCTTCTAAAATATGGAGTGTTATTGGGTTTGACCATTCGCTAGTGGCACCATTACTATCTTTTGCTTTGACTCTTATGAGATAGTCTCCGATGGTGTTCCAAATGTGTGTTGATGATATGGGGGTTCCTGAGGGGTAGGGACCAAGCCAGTTACTGGTTGTGTCATCGCCCCAGTCAAAAAGGTAATAGAGATTGTCTTCTTCGGGATCGGTAGTGTTTGCGGTGAAGGTGTAGGTTTCGCCGAGGTTTCCGCTTCCGGGACCCGTGATTTCGGGTGTTGCGGGTGGTTCGCTGAGGATTGGGTTACCTATGGGGATAACGACAAGGGGTGTGAGATGTGTTTGTGTAGGTATTCCAAGGGCGGTTCGTAATCCATTGGCATCGGTTATGTTATAGATGACATTAGCTCCAAGATTAAGGGCGGTTGCTTCGAGAAGGATGTTATGGGTTATGGCACCGGTTTCGTAGTACCAGAATCCTTGGTATTGTGGGGTGCCACTGGTGGTATCAAGACAAGCAGTGATAATCCAGGATGCTTGGGTTAGTTTGATATCTTGTGATTCAATAGAGTTGTTAATAGCTGTTCGTTTATCTCCCAGAATAATGGGGGTTATCGAATGGGTATTTGGTATATATTGGTAGACGCCAGTGTGGTTGGCGACATATATTTTGTAGGGATAGATGCCGATTGCACTGGGGAGGGTTCGATGTCGTTTTGTGTTGATGTTATCGATTAGATATGAGTAGCCATATGAGCTCCAGATGAGTTGTGATTGTTCTAATAGTGAGAGGGGGGTATCTTCCCAGTTGGTGACAATTAGCTGATTGTTGATGGTGTCTGTTAGGGTCATAGTATTATTGATGACTGGGGGGAGGTTTTGTTGCGGGAGGGGATTGTAGGTAAAATCGTAGGATGTTGCAGGGTGTCCGAGGGGCATGATGATTGCAGGTTTTTCGTTTGCTGGAATACCGAGTTGATACAGATCATCGACATTCAGTCCTGTTGTGACTACTCCGAGATCAAGTGCGTTTGCATTAAAATAGATGTTTTGTCCGATCATACCGATTTCAGCCATGCCTCGCATTTCATCTGCATTTATGTTCATGTCCCAGACAAGTCCGAATTTAATGGGGGCGGTATATTGACCGAGATGGAGATAATTTCCATTTTTATATAGGGCGAGTGAGTGGTTTTCTGGGATGTATTTGTACGTAGCATCGCTTCTGATTACATAGATAATACTTGAGTAGATTTCATCAGGTGAATATATTGTGCGAGTTCCGTTCTCGGTGGTTCCGTAGGCAGCCCAGAGGATAGTTGATAGTTCTTCATCGGAGACTTGGTTTGTTGTGAATGATCGTACGGACATTCTGCGACATATTGATTCTTCAAGTATCATTTCAATGGGTGGGGGTGGAGGAAGTGTAAAATAGGGTTGTTGACTAGGGTTACTGGTCGGGATGATTTGTTCTCCCATTACGGGGATACTAGCAATGATTATTATTGTGCATATAGCAATATTTATTTTTTTA
>JAHJFH010000263.1 GCA_018824925.1 Thermoplasmatota archaeon | reverse complement strand
CTTCCTCAGAAAAATTTATATTATAAAAGCAACATAAGTTATATGGCGGGAGGAATAGCATGAAAAACTATTTCATACGACTTGGAGTATTTACAATAGTTATTATATTTTTTATCTACCCATTGCCAGTTACAGCAATGGATTCTGATTATTATCAAAATAGTTTTGTGCTTATTATTGGATAATGTGAAACCGTTGATTGTCCTATTCTCTGGAAGCTAGGGTTATTTGTACCTCTACTGAAAAAAAATTTCTTTATTGCCACCACCAATCAACCTGGTGAAATGATTAATATTGTAGTTAAAAATGAACAAACTGCGTTTTTATTCAGTGAAGCAAATGCAAGTATTCGAATGAATAATGCTCGAGGTGTTTTTTACTGGGCTGGAAACTCACCCGTTATACAAAATTCTTCTCTGTTGTTTATTTTTGGTCGAGCACAAGATATCTGGATATTTCATTAACATATATTTTTTTCTTTAAATATATACCAGAATTTTTTTTAATATGGTTATGAAGTAATAAAAGAAAAAAAAGAAAGGTGATCTTTGTATTTATAGACCAAGTAGGGTGCGTAGAATCGGAAATACGCGGGGATAGTTCTCGAGGAATCTGAGGAACCATCCAAGTGGTGCCTGTTGATTTAATGGCATTGATATGTCTAATGTACCCCAATCACTTTCAGCATCATACACATCGCGTGCTTTCACTTTTATGGTATAGTCTCCCTGTTCAGTCCAGTTATGGGAAGCGGTAGTGCAGACGCCCGAGGGGAATGGTCCAATGCATACTTCAGGGGTGCCATCGCCCCAGTCAATGCAATAATACATTGGATCGCCATCAGGGTCTGAAGAACAAATTGAGTAGGTATAGTCGACACCCGCTTTTCCATTGATTTTTCCCTCGATATGGGGACTATCTGGGTCGGTATTTTCAAAAGTGGGGCTGGTCGCTATAGTTTCGTCGACATAATATGCTGTGAATGGTGCACCACTTGGTGGATCTGAGTAGGAGGTATGTGGCTCATCATCATAAACAGCAAGAATCACTTGCGTGTTATCAACACGAAGTGAAGAATGACCGTTAGTTACTTTATCCCATGTGATCGTGTCCGTTATTGATCCGCTTGCTGGAATGTTGATTTGTTGGTCAAAGGCAAAGTCTAAAAAAGCATGATGGTAGGGGTTGCCGTTATAATCATTCCATCGTTCAGATTCAAGCTCAACAATATATATCTTTAGCTGACCCGGGTAGTTTACGATTTCATTATTACTGACTTCAAAATAGATTTCTAGTTGGTTGTGATCTAACCATACAGCAGTCATACTAGCAACAATATCAGCGACTGGCCGGGATCCAGATGAATCAAGAAATGTATAGAATTGTGGGTAACTGGTACCCGGGTGAACAAATTCACCACCATCGAAATATGATGTTGGTACCCAATAAAGGTTACGTGTTCCCATATGGGCGTTAGCAACAGAATTTTTGTCGATAACCATTTCGCAGTATTCAAAGTCATAATTACCGCCACCATATATGGAATGCCATGCCGCATTTGATGCTGGGCAGGACGAACACCAGGTTGCGGTTCCTACTTCAACTAAAACGGTATGGGTGTAATCTCGGTTTCCAAGCATTTGTGGTTCGGTTGCCTCTACAATTATGGTGTTTTCTCTTGGTGTATTTTGTAAAGCTGTAACTCCAATTGAACTTAGGAGAAATACACCAATTATTACGATTGGTAGAATTTTTTTCATAATTTTTTCCCCTTTTATATACTAAATATAGATCAATGCATTTTAAATGTTTTGATTCAGATAAAATACATTTGTAACAAATAGATAATATATGATCTATTTACCTCTGATCTAATTATGACGATATTCTATTTTTTATGCGGGTTTAAGCAAAATATTACATGTTAATTAAAAACTATATAAACCAAATTAACAATAGTTAATATGCAGGGGTCCAAATAAAATGAAAACCTGATTTTTAGCATTACAATTTCCTCCCATTTTAGACCACTTTCAACTACCCAATTTATAATTAAAAAAATAGGCCTATGCAATAAAAACTATATTAAACCTAAAATTTCATTAAAATTACAAGACATATACAACAAAATCAGGGAAAATATATGATAATAAAAACTCTTACGTTAATATTAACACTAAATATTTTACTTATAAGTCTAACCGCTCCTCTGCCTGCTCAACAAAAAAAAACCATCTTAAAAACAATTGAAAACTCTCCTCTAAATACTGATTTTGATCCTCTAATAGACCTCAATCTCACCATAACCATAACAACAATCCGAACATTTGATAAAATCGATCTCCTTACTAAACCAGACCTCCATGTAACACTTACCCTCAACAATCATACATATACAAGTAATATCTGGAACAACACCACTGTTGTAAATACTACCTGGCAAATCACCACAGATATACCAGATACTGAAGATCTCTATGCCATAACAATTAGTCTATGGGATTGGAACCCATTCGCACCAAAACAACTCGATATAGGTCCAACGACAAACACCAAAGATACAGGTCGTTCACTCCACATCATATATGACATAAAAACCGGACGATGGTATGGAGATGATAATATCCTTGGTGATCCAAGTGGCTATGGCAGAGCAAATGGATGCGATGATGGAAGTTACACAAAAAATGAATATGATGCAGAATTATTTTTTACCATCACGCAATCCGACTATGATAACGATACACTCCCCTATTGGACTGAGGAAAATGTATACCATACCAATCCACAAGAAAATGATGCAGATACTGACTTTGATAATGATAGCATACCTACCTGGTGGGAACATCATTGGAATTACAATCCCTCCCTCTATGACAACCACAAACAACTAGATCCCGATTCTGACAGTCTCACAAATTATGAGGAATATCTTGTTACCGATTGGGGAACTGACCCCTATCGTCCCGATCTTTTTCTCGAACTCGATTTTATGGAAGATGGGCCGAATGGAGAACAAAGCACAATGTCAAATAGTGTTGTTGAACAATTAAAAACACCTATGCATCGCCGGAACATAGTCTACCATATTGATGTCGGTCAACAAGAAGGTGGGGAACTTATACCCTTTGATAATCTAACCAACATATCAGAACTACAAGATATCTATCAAAATTTTTTCATCCATAATGAATCAAACCAATGGCGTCGAGGAATATTTTATTATGGCTTTTTTGTCTATCTCTGTCAACTAAATGGTTTTGCCTTCCAAGGCGATGGGCCATTCCTTTGGGGCTATGGAAAAGGAACAAATGCATTCATCATAGCAAGTAAAAACATGTATCGACTCGCCAACAAAACCAAAAAATCTGTTGATTATATTTATGCTGCCTCAATTATGCATGAGATGGGTCATAACTTTGGTATACGATTTTCACATCCGTTTCGATGTGATAATAGAAACACGCGGTATCCATGGCGACTCAGTTTTTGGCTTTTTAAAAACTACAAAAGCATTATGAATTACCGATATACCTACTATACCTTTGACTACTCAGATGGAAAGCATGGTCGTGGTGATTTTAACGATTGGGAATCAATTGATCTCACCTATTTTGAACCAATTCCTCCTAAAGAAAGAATAATATCTAATATAATATCTATATAGACAACCGATACATTATGTACATACGTGTATGCAGGTACGTATGTATATTAAACGAATTATTTATATAGTGCTAAACATTTTGTACTCGCAAGAACCCTAACCTTAGGCTAGGAGAGAATGGGATATGAAAGCAAATAGAAAATTTATAGAAGGTGAGGAAGCAGTATCCGCAGTTATCGGTGTTATCCTCATGGTCGCTATTACGGTCGCTATTGCCGCTACCGTGTATGTGTATGTGAGCGGTATGATCGGTGGTACTGCTACGAAAACATCAACCATTTCTATGAATGTATATTCAAGAAATGATGCAACAAATACCACAATATGGTTAGTATCTGGAATTGAAGGAGAGGCCATATCAGACTCAGCATATAGCGCAGTATTGCTAAGAGCAAATGGTACCGTTGACTCAGCTGCGAATATTGTTTTCCAGGAAGTATCATCGGCCGGGTATGTTAATTCGGGTGATACGTTCAGTATCACATCATCAGCAGATGGCTACTATACTTTCATGCTAACGGATACAGCAACGGGTCAAACTATCTATAAGAGCACCTCAACGAAATACTAACAATATCTTTCTTTTTTCTCTTTCATCTTTATATAAAAAAAAAATTTACATTTTAGGATGGAATGAAGGATTGAAAAAAATTTGTAATGATTCATCTGGGGCGTTTTATTCATTAGGGGTATTCATTATTGTGGCGGTTACCATCGCAATAGCATGTGTCATCTGGGGGTTTTATACAGGAGTTTTTAGTGGTACAGATAATAATAACATTCCCCTAGTAAGTCTTAAACAAGAAAACACTTTTGTTCTTATCACCGGAGTGAGAAATGGTCCTGTTCAAACTAGTGTTGTCGAGGTAAAAATGATTGATAAAAAAACAGGATTAAGTGTCAATAATCTTACGATCCATGATGGAGGTGATGGTGAGATAAACATGGGTGACACCATCACAATCAGTTCAATATCCCCGGGCTCGTTCACCGTTGAAATCATCTATCGAGATAAAATTGTTGGAAACTGTCAATTCAATTTATATACCTAAGCAGGGGTAGTTTAATATGGGCGAAATAAGTTATCGCCACTCGAATTACCATGAATGATGTTATCCCACTCTTAGACAGTATCCGTCTAATTCTGGGCATACTTATTCTCGGGTATGCGTCATTTTCTGATATTAAAATACGACGTGCAGCTAACTATCTATGGATAATCCTGGGTGCGGGGGGTCTCATACTTCTTATTATTCAATACCTTCTTGGTGGTTATGAAAACCTCTATTACCTTATCTTCATCCCATTGATG
>JAHJFH010000262.1 GCA_018824925.1 Thermoplasmatota archaeon | reverse complement strand
CAATTCATTGCTTTCCATCCTTAGTTGGGTTGGTGGAGACCCTGATGGAGACAACGTCACCTACGATGTCTACTTTGGTATGAACATGACCCCTGCTCTTGTATCAAACAATCAAACTATAACAACCTATGATCCCGGCGTACTCAATGATAATACCACCTACTATTGGCATATTATTGCCTTTGATGATGAAAACCTCTCAGCAGCTGGACCTCTTTGGGAATTTACTACAAGAATCAACTCACCCCCTGGAATTCCTACGACTCCTTATCCCTCACATAATTCAAGTGGTGTAGGTATTAATGTCGATCTCAGCTGGTTCTGTGGTGACCCAGATGGTGATCCCCTTACGTATGATGTCTACTTTGGTACCACAACAAATCCACCCCAAATCGCTAATAACATAACAACTATCCCCTATGATATTGGACAACTCAATGTTCTCACAACCTATTATTGGTATATCGTTGCATGGGATCCCTATGGATTATATTCCACTGGACCATTATGGAAATTTACCACCCAAGCAAATACCGCACCTTCCCGACCAGTAATAACTCATGGTCCACACGCTGCGGGACCCGGAATTGCAATTAATTTCTCAGCAATCTCATCTGATCCCGAAGGCGATTCCATCTTTTACCAATGGGATTGGGGAGATGGCAACCTATCTATATGGTATGGCCCGTATAATCTTAGCGATGAACCAATTGTTAATTACACATGGTTTTTCAGTGATGATTATCAGGTAAAAGTAAAAGCAAAAGATACAAAAAATGCAGAAAGCCCCTGGTCAAAAACACATAACATTACAATTGAATCCCAAATTTTTATCAGCAATCTCGATCCAGGCTTTATCTATTTCGACGTCTTCATCTTCAATCGATCCTACATGTTTATCTACGCATTAAGTGTCCTTGGAGTAACAGCGATGATCTCAACCGCTGGATTTGAAGCCAAAGCAACATTTTCAGATGCAGTAGAATACGTTATATTCGATGCTTTCAACCCAGTTTGGGGAGAATCCATAGTTGTCACAGACACGAATTTATCAGACGGCGCACAAGCGTACATGAGCCTCACAAATGGTCTTTGGCAAGTCCGTGCCTATGCCTATGATTCAGATGACATTATGATAGATGAGGATATGCATTACCTCCTCTTCATTGGAGCAGGACAGGGAGGCGGTCAGACAATTGGTTCCCGTACCCAAACTTTACGAGAACGCCTCAGCAATCGTATCCTCAAATAAACAAAAAAAAAACACATACTATCCCCCCAACTCTCTTTTTTTTCTTTATAAGGCATTTATTGAGAAGTTTTTTTAACAGCAACTTATTTCATGATTGTGGGGAGTATACGCATGACCAAAATTGAATTACAATTAGTACCAATAGAAAAACCAGCTGACATGAATTTTATTCTTGGGCAAACCCATTTCATCAAAACCGTGGAAGATCTTTATGAAACAATGGTCGAAAATGTACCCGCTGCCCAATTTGGTATCGCGTTCTGTGAAGCAAGTGGCGCATGTAAAATTAGAAGTGAGGGAACCAATAAAGAACTTATCAAACTAGCCGAAGAAAATGCGATGCGCATCGGAGCAGGTCATAGCTTCATCATTTTTCTAAAAGACTGCTTCCCCCTAAACGTACTTAATGCAATTAAGTCGGTACCAGAGGTCTGTCATATCTTTTGTGCAACAGCTAATCCCACAAAGGTTGTGATAGTTGAATCAGAGCAACCCGGAGGCCAAGGACGAGGGATATTAGGGGTTATCGATGGGTTCAAACCACAGGGTATTGAAACAAAGGAAGATATTGCGTGGAGAAAAGACTTTTTACGTAAAATCGGCTATAAGCTCTAGAACACCACAAAACACTATTTAACAATGCAATAGCATCCTGGAACCATCATTTCTAACCATCCCATTTTTATATATTTAATTATTTACTAAGCAAATACCATGGGTAAGAAAGCAGTTGTTGCGCTTGGTGGAAATGCTCTTATCAAAGCCGGGCAGAAAGGAACGATATACGAACAATTTGCAAATACACGAGCAAGTATGAAAACCATCCTAGAAATGATAAAGGATGGATGGGAACTTCTTATTACACATGGTAATGGCCCACAAGTTGGGGCGATACTTCTGCAAAATCAATGTGCCAAAACCGTAACCCCTCCTATGCCACTTGGAATATGTGTAGCAGAAAGCCAAGGATTAATTGGCTATATGATTCAACAATGTCTATTAAATGCCCTAAAAAAAGAGAACATCGATAAATCAGTTATCGCCGTTATAACACAAGTCGTTATTGATGGTAATGACCCCCACCTAACGCATCCCTCCAAACCAATTGGCCCCTACTTCTCAAAAAAAGAAGCTGAGGAAATGATCAGAGATGGCTATCAAATGATTGAACAACAACGAGGCTGGCGAATACTGGTTCCCTCACCTGAACCATTACGCATTGTTGAAGGTGCAAGTATCCGAAAAATCATCGATGATGGTATTATTGTAATTGCATCGGGTGGAGGAGGTCTTGCTGTACAGGAAAAACCTAATTGGGGACTTGATGGGGTCGAAGTAGTTATCGATAAAGATCTTACCGCTGCAAAACTCGCTGAGGAAATACAGGCAGACCTCTTGTTAATACTCACAGATGTTGAAAAAATCTATCGAATGTATAACACACCAGAACAAACCCCTATCGATACTATCTCATTACAGAAAATTAAAAGCTATTATGATAACCATGAATTTCCAGAAGGGAGTATGGGACCCAAAGTAAATGCTGCTATTCGATTTCTCGAAAAAGGTGGTAAAAAAGTCATTATTTCACATATTGATAAGGGATGGGAAGCCCTCATAGGAGAAACTGGAACCCATATCCTCCCCTAAACACCAAGTTACCCATAGATATAATATTTTTTTACGCATGCTACCTGGGAGTGCGTTTATAAATTATTGTTTTATTCGCATACTTAATCGATATGAGTCCATCTATAGAAGAACAGATAAAAACCATTGAAGACGAGATATTCAACACTCAAAAAAACAAGGCTACTGAACATCATATCGGGAAGTTAAAGGCCAAAATCGCTCGGTTACGTGAAGACCTACAAAAACAAAAAAGTTCTGGAACTAAAGGTAAAGGTTTTTCCATAAAGAAAGCTGGAGATGCAACCGTTGGTATCATAGGATTTCCGAGTGTGGGAAAAAGTACCTTACTTAATGAAATCACCCGCGCTTCGAGTAAAATCGGTGATTATGATTTTACCACTTTAGATGTAATCCCTGGTGTTCTACAATATAAAGGAGCTGAAATTCAAATACTTGATTTACCGGGTTTAATCATTGGGGCCTCAAAAGGCCGTGGACGCGGTAGGGAAATCCTTTCAGCAATCCGCAATGTTGATTTAGCGTTATTGATGGTTGATGTATATGATATTGAGAAACTAAGTGATATTCTTCAGGAATTATATGATGCGGGTCTACGTTTAAATCAAGATCCTCCTGATGTCGTCGTCACGAAAAGGGGAATGGGTGGTATCCTCATTAATAGTACCGTCCCTCAAACCCAATTATCTGAGAAAACCATGAGATCTATTGCAAGTGAATTTGTTATAAACGCTCAAATAACACTTCGAGAGGATGTATCTGAGACACGATTTATGGATGCTTTTTCAGAGAATAGATTATATGTTAAAGCAATGGTTGTTATCAATAAAATTGATGTTTTTCCACGACAAGAAGTTGAAAAAATTGTAAATAAAATCCGTGAGCAAGGATGGTGTGTCATTCCAATATCAGCAAAAATTAAAGTTGGTATTTACGAATTGAAAGCAGCGATTTTTTCTGAATTGGATTTAATTCGAATATATATGAAGCCCGTTGGAAAAACCACTGATTATACTAAACCGTTAATTCTACGTCATGGAGATACGGTTGAACAAGCCTGTAGGAAATTACATAGGGAGTTTGTTAAAAAATTTCGATATGCAATCGTATCAGGCCCCTCGGCAAAGCATCCCTCCCAAAAAATTGGGTTAGATCATCACTTAAAAGATACAGATATTTTGACAATCGTGATTATTAGATAATAAAAGTTTTTTTTTATTATTTTTTTAATAATTG
>JAHJFH010000261.1 GCA_018824925.1 Thermoplasmatota archaeon | reverse complement strand
TTTGGATTTGGATACAAAACAACCGAATATTAAAAGCAATTACCAATCGAAACTCAGGCACCTTAGTTATCTATGATGAGCAAGATAATGTGCTTTTACGCCGAACAGGTCTATCAATTGAACAGGTGAAAAAAATTGAGGCTTGTCTTGCAAACTGTCAAGTTCAACCAATGGGTGAAAACCAAGAACCCTTTACCTATCTATAAAAAAAATGATTGAATTTTAAAAACAGCATTATTTTATTGCAATGGAGAGTTGTTTGTCCGGATGTACTATAATTCCTTTGGGGCTGATCTCCATAGCAAAAATTTTTTTCTGATGATGCGAATACCGCATTTTTAGCACTTCAATAGCGCTTTCACGAGAATCACCACGAGAAATATTATATAAAACAATAATACCATCTGCAAGAAACTCTTCTATGCCTGTTTCACTAAAACGAGTTGGCATCGGCTCAGTTTCCGTTACCAGAAAAGAGGTAGCACCTGTTTCTTCAAAAAAACCGAACAATTGCTGAAGATACACCCGATAATTTTTTTCCTTACTTAATGATGCAGAAATCACTGCCGTTAATGAATCCACTACAATTAATTCGGGATTAAACTCCCGTGGAATAATAAGTGGTTTAATTTTATAGGATAATTCAGTCGCTGAACCAGAACCCCCAATGGAACCAAATTTCATTCGTAAAATATCCAAAGGATTTATTTTCTGAATGAGGAGTTGCCCAGAATCGATATATGTCCGTGCATCCCAACCAAAAGCATTCATACTCCTTTCGATTCGGTTAATACTTTCCTCGAAACTAACATACATACAATGTTTACCCTGGGTGACAAGGTTATAACATACTTGACGACAAAACGTACTTTTTCCGGTTCCTGTCCCTCCAGCTATAAGTACTGCATTACGACGGGGAATTCCATTTTGATCAAACAAAGCATCAAATCCAGGGACTCCCGTGGGTAGGATCTGATTTTTCGTTTCTTCTCCTTGTTGTTCAGAATATTCCATGATAAGATTGCACCCTTTAATAAACCATAAGTTACCTAACTATGAATAGTAATACCATTGATAAGAGTTTACCACATACCTCACTACCCTTTTTTTTATTTAATCCACCCAGGGCCTATTTGCACATATATCGGGAGTTTAGTAATATAAAAACCAATTTCTTTACCCCCGGTTTTTTTCTCGATGCGAACATGCGTAGGATTTTCAGTTGGTTGTAAACTTAAATCAACCATGGTCCCCATAGTGCTATTTAGGGCTTTATACCAGGCCTCAGGGTAGGTGGAATAAATTTTGATATTTGAGGAAATCGTTGTAAAATTTTGATAGGTAATTTTTCCCGAGAAATTTGTACGGATAAAACATTTCCCTAAACCATAGGTAAAATTTTTCCCCTCTGTACCATAAATAATTGGTAAATCTACATAGATATTAATTTTTGATGCATTGTTTACGACGAGCGATGGATCTACCCGCATCACGGGTTCACCATTAGATTGGTCGATGATAATCCCACCCCCCTCAAGAATATATGTCTGATCAACAAAATAGACATTATATGCATGATACATAACTGAGGTTAATGGAATTGATTGCCATTCATCTTCATCGATAACAATACGATTGCTCCCTGAATCTATCACCATCACTTCCCCATATGCTTCTCCAGTAATGAAATAGGGGAGTTCTCGGCTACCTAAAGTAAGCATAGAAAACATTGGAGCATCAGAATTAGATATGATCTGTAAATCAATATAAGATTTTAATGATGAAAATTGATTAGAAATCTGATCCATATGTTCAGCTTCTTTTTGTTCCATGATTTGAGGAATATATATTAATTGTATTGTAGAAATAATCACAGCAACAAGTGCTACCATTAATAAGGCTTCAATAACTCCAGCGACAGCAAAGGCATCCCGTCTACGTCCCATTTGACGCATCTCTCCATCCATATTCCTTATGATATCACCTGCACTTAAGGTTTTCTTAAATATCTGGCGAGGATGAATTTTTTTTATTTATGTTTTATCCAATAAAAGAAAAAACCTATGCAGGTTACAGCGATAATTATTTGTATGAAAATAATAAGGGGTATTGGTATGTCCATAGCTACTGTTCCCTGTGTTTGTGATGAGTGTGCTTGTG
>JAHJFH010000260.1 GCA_018824925.1 Thermoplasmatota archaeon | reverse complement strand
ACTCAACAACCTCTCAATGGGAATATCGAGGTTGTCGTAGGTTTCTTTGGCTTGGTTATAGCACCATATACCGTGTGCTGTATTCTTGCCAAAACGATATGCTGTTGGTACTGGTTGCAATATCTCTTTTTTCTCCGGCAACTCCACACCCAACAACTCAGCGAGTTTCTTTAGTTTCATTTCTACCTCCAGTCTTACCCCCACAATTTTCACAATACCTGCTCATCTTCCCCTTCTCCCAACACTTCGTCTATTTTGGATTTAAGGGCGTTGGCTAATTTGCATACCCACTCAATATAACTTTCGTCTCCTATTCTTTCATTGTCCCACTTGAAGTATATTCGTTTTATCTCCTCCACATCAATATCCTTTATGGCTTGGAGCTTGTCGTGCATATCATCACACCATTTCTTTGTTTGTAAATTTTAGTTCTGCAACTTCCTTCTTCAGCCTATCCACCTGGTCAAATAGAGAGAGGGCGTATTGGAGGGCTTCGTATTCCTCACTTGTAGATGTTATATCACCACTTTCCATCCGTTCTATTATAGCTCCTCGTGCGTTCTCATGTTCCATAATCACTCCTTGTCTTTGGATTTCTTCTCTTCAACAGTGCATATAGTATCATTTTTTGAACCGCCATGAGGTACAAGCAATATTTCAATCATTTTGAAACCCCTGTTTTTACCTAATCCCATGCTATTCCAACCAAAACAAATCACTATTCCATTAGGTTTTAAAATACGAGAGATCTCATTTTTACATTCTGCCCAGTATTTCATAGAAGTAGGTTTTATATCAAGCAATTTCATTCCTCTACCTTCATAACATTGTTTAGCTTGTGTTATAGAATATGGTGGGTCAAATAAAACTCCATCAAATTCATTATCTTTTCTGCTTTTCAGAAAACCCAAAGCATCCATACAAAATTCGACCTTACCAGATAAATCATTCTGAACTTGTGCAGGACTGTTTTCACCTGCAAACGGGTCACACCAATATCTAGTAGTGACATATCTGGAGAGTAGTTCTTTGATAGGTTTAATTGTGAATGTCCATTTATTCGGCATAGCCCATATTCTATTTATCCTCATCTTCCCCTCCATTTCAACACATCAAAGTTGGCTATTTTAGTCATAACTTTTCCTTGCTGTGTTTTGGGAACCCTGTTTCATCTGGCTTTTCTTCATATTTTATATTGAGATATTTTTCTAAACTTTCTATTCTTTTGAGTATATCTCTTAGCATGCCTGGACTTTCGCCGTTAACTTTGTTAGGTACACACATGATATTCATTTGATGAACACCTAAAAATTCTCTTAATTTTCTATCTTTCATACCTCACCTCCCAGATATATACCGTGCTTATTCCATCCTTTTAGTTTTTCTTCAAACTCAATATTACATTTACCACAAATATAGCCTGATATTTTCCCTTTTTGTGCAATATCAGGAGAATAAATCCCACATTTTATACACACCACTCCTTCTGTAATTTTGTATTCATCTTTCATCCCTCACCTCCGTTGTCCTTCACCAGTTCGTTAGCTTTGTCACAGATGGCTTTTGCTATTTCATCAATCATATAATTAAATGTGAAAGCATGACCATAATATTTTTCCTCACTCACTTTTGTCATTAACATGGATAGCTTCTCAACATCAAACAACTTCCCCAAATCAAGTTCTTGTGAGTAGAGGGTGTCACGACAATCGTTGTGTCCTTTCATCTTCCACCCTTTTACTGTTCTACATGCGGCACCATCATCTCTGATAATAGCATAGTGTTTCTTCTTCTCAACCCCCTGCAATGCTCCACATTTTACTAAATCGGATAGTGTTAGTTTCATGACTGCTCCTTATTAAAAATACATATCATAGAATCGTGCATCCCACATTTATTTGATACAACTTCACCTTTACTGTTTACACCTTTAAATTTCACTCTACCCCTTAAAAGCCTTATCTCGCAGTTAGGCAATATTATTTCGTGGAATATTTTTGTAGAAGTGCTTACAGGCAATAACATCACACAGATTTTACCCTTTTTACTTTCCTCAAAAGCCTTACGGACAAAAGACTCCTTGAGTTTTCTACTATATGGTGGATTGATAAAATTAGATTTACCCCACCCTATATTCAAACCATCAAATTCAGCATTAAGAGGACATGGATCAAAATCAAAATTAAACTCGTTATATAAAGCGTTATATAATTCTGGTGGTGTTGACCAGTTGTCGTGCATTGGTTTTCTATCCTTCATACCCCCTCCATTTCTTTAATCGCCCATTCTACTGCGTGTCTGAAATTGTTTTTATTATCTTTTTCACAGCCCAAGCCATGATGTAAATACCTTTTTAATATGCCAAGATTCAATCTTTTTATGTTTTGATTGTTGATTTCTCCGAGTGTATCTTTGTCGAGTCCGCATAATGCTGGTTTATCTATACAACCTATCCCGCCATTACCTAAACAGTTGAAGCCACAGACAGGACACATCACATCTTTGTGAATTTCGTATAAATCTTGTTTTCTAATGACATCTAAATTATCCATTATTCTCCTCCTTTGCTGTAGTCTTTGGGTCTAACAACTCCGCCGTCTATCCCAAAAATATCTGCCTGGAACCCATCCTCAAATCTGCATCCATTGGTTACTAATTGAGTGGCACATTTCAAAGCGTCAGCATAATCAAAACCATAATACATCATTTGGTCATGTATCCTCTCAACCATCTTCTGTCTGTCGGTCATTGGTTTGCCTCCTTCGTATCATTACACTCCTCAACAACTTTTCGTAAATACGCTACCTGCTTTTTACGTTCTGCCACCCTGTCTGCCGCATTGTATGCCGCCCAGTATGCCGCCTCGTATGCCGCCCTGTCTGCCGCCCAGTATGACGCCTCGTTTGCCGCATTGTATGCCGCCCTGTCTGCCGCCCAGTGTGACGAACTGTCTGCTTTTTTTAATTCTTCTTTAGTAGCCTTACCGTTATAGTATCTCTCAATTACATCAATATATTCAGTTACCTCTTTAACTTTAAACTCACACCGCCTGGCACACCAGATAGCAAATGCCCTGTTAGTTTTGTCGTCTAAAAATCTTATTACACACCAAATCTTATCTTTATCTTCAACACCAGATAAATCAAGTATCTCCGGTAAAGTCTTACCCTTGCCGATCTTCTTCCGCAACCGTGCTTCTGTCCATTCAGGACAAGGAACCTTTGATAGTATGTCTTTAACTGTTATCTTTTTCATTTTTTCTCCTTCAATAACTCGCCTGTAAATCCTCAAATTTTAAATGCCCAAATTCCCTGGCGACTAACTCATATTTCTTTTTATGTTCTTTCTCGTCCCATATATATTTTACCCAGATTATAGTTTTATCCCCCGACCGCATTTCTATTTCAAACTTAGGTTTAGTCATACTGTAACCTCCCCCTTCTATGTTAGCGTCAAGTCTGTGTAGACTCATCCGTACCCCCGTTGTCCTTCAATTTTATTTTTT
>JAHJFH010000259.1 GCA_018824925.1 Thermoplasmatota archaeon | reverse complement strand
TTTTTCAATATCACTAACCTTTAACACAAAATCAATACTAGAATAGGATTTTCTTATCTTATCAAGTTCACATTGTATCTCCTTTAATTCCTTTGGCTCCTTAATCACTTCTTTGATTTTATTATCTATTTTACCCTTCTGAAGTTTAGATAATTCTTTAATATTATTCAAAATATTTCTACCTTCTCTTGAGATAAGAAGGGAATAGAATATTGCTATGAATGTAAGTACACCCACTGATGCAAATATCATTCTTTCATTTACAAATTCACTTTCAAATGCCATTAACAAACCTAAACACCCAAATAGAAAAATTGAAAATAGAAAGTATGCTCTCCTTATTTCCTTTGATAGTGGTTCATAGGATTTAACTATTTTATTATAATCTGATTGCAAAAGAATGATATTATTCCTTACATCAGAAGATGAAATTACTTCATCCCATTTAATACTTCTACCGTGAGCCCAATAATTCCCAAGTTTAGTAGGAAATTCATCCGTTTTATTTTTCTTGGGCATTCTTTATTCCCCCAATCCGCTTTGAGAATAAGTAACCACTAATTAATGCTTATGGAATTTGGATTCCAAAATCAAAGTCGTCAAACAATTTACTACTCATTAAAGTGCTTCTTATTGCATTTATAGAATGGATAGATTTAGACGATAAGTACAGATAGATAGGTATTTCCCCTATTTTATGTCTATTATAATTTCTTGTATATGCTTAAAGTAAAGCGAAAACCGTACTAACTGTACTAATTGTCTAAAAACCACATCATTCTTTAAATTCTATACCCCTCCAACATCTCACTTGTTCTCCATTTACAGACATTCTTCCATCCCCATTTACATTCCTTAATCGCGCATTTAACTGTCTGCCAAAAGCATTATTCGCCAATACTGGTAGGTTTCTCTTATCACAAAACTTCTTGTAGGCATTATACACCTCTATCTTTGGTAGTAAACCATTCACATTCTCAAATATTCTATCAGATATGAATGCCATCACGGGGTCACTCATAATATGATACTCATCTCTAATCTCATCTATAGACTGATAGTTAGAGAACACACCTTTCTCAAGTAACCTCTTTAGTCCCTCTATACTCCAGTTCAGTAAACCAGACAGTTCCTCTTGTGTGGTTAACTTCTTAATAATATTCTCATCTGCTTTATCCCCTATAAATTGATTTGGAAATGAGATGAGTATCCATCTACTGAAGAAGGCATCAGTCTCATCATACGCTTTAGGGAGACTATTGGCAGAGAATATCAACTTCGCATAATTGGTAAAACTAAATACTTTGCTGAACTTGACATCCACCCATATCCTATCCTGACCAGTAAGCATCTTAAACCATCCAGTTTGTTTAAGTGTCTCATATGGTAGGTCAGCGAATAGATTAGCGTGTTTGTTGTAAAGATTGACTCTTGAGAACCTATTGTTCAATAGTTCCTGGAGACTGATAGATGACACATTATTTTTACCTAACAACTGGGTTATCACATCTATTAATGTAGACTTGCCATTTCTTCCTTCTCCATTGAACATAAATGCTTTATGGTAGGAATATCGTTTATACAGACAGTACCCTATCATCTCTTGAACAACAGGGATATCTTTTTTGTATAAGACCTCCCTAAAAAATTGTTGTATCTCATTTATCTGTGCATCTGGGTCATATGATATGGGTAGTTGATGGGTAAAATAATAGTCTTTGTTCGAGTCCTTAAACTCGTTTGTTTCTATATCATATACACCATTTTTGAGATTTATGAGGTTGAGTTGAGAATCAAAGGTGGTTCTATTTATACGTAGTCGATAATCATCTCGTAAGTATCCTACAATCTCTCTTTTTACGTGTTCGGTTGCATACTTCTTTAACAATGTCTGTGATAGATTGTTAACAGTATCTACACCATTGGGTTCATAATATCCACCATTGTATGTGTAGAATGTATGATTATCGTTGGTAACTACAAGTTTACCTGTATAGTTTAGTCTTCTTCTAATCACATTGGCAACATCAGGTATGTTGACCTTGCCTTTCTTGTTGGTAAAAAAACTTGTCTTGATTGACTTAAGTTTATCAGAGTTGACTACTTTATCAAAATACTCATGTTTATTTGTCATCGTTCCCCTCACTGTTCGAGGGGTCAGTATCAGTTATGTAAAGAGGTTCGAAACTCATTCGTTGGTATATGATTCTCATATCCTTCGTTGCTAGATACCTCTTTACCTCGTCAATGATGCTCATATCACCACGCATTACAATTGCGTAGGACAGGTCATTGTTTAAAAAATCTTTAGTATCCATATTACTAACTCCTAATTTCTTATTACTTGGTACATTGAAAATTACATTTTGGACACGCAATTATCGTGCCCGATACATCATCATAACAAAATAAAATTGTACCACAGATAGGACACCGCATAATAGTATGCCCCTCTACATTTTACGTTTCTTCTTTGGATTTACCTTATTTCCTACGGGTTCTTCCTGTGGTGTAGAATTCAATTCTTCCCAGGGTTGTTGTTTTCCAGACCATGATTGTTGGTCTTGTTCGGGTGTATACTTTCTCCTTCTATACATCTAATAACTCCTTCTCGATAAAGAAACATCCTTTCCTTACATACGTTAATTTACATTCGGGATGTGTATTATCATAGTGTGATAATTTACGATATGCATTCTCTAATTGTTGTTCAACATTTTTTCTAATTTCTACTAAATTTGCTTGCAGATTCAGATACTTGCCATCTTTTGATTTGAAAAGATAATCAACCTTGGTTTTCTTCAGAGAATTGAGGAACTCCAAAGCAAATTCCTTGTCTTGAATATGCTTAACCAAGGTTTCTCTATCCATCTCGGTACACCTCTCCTTTTTCTCGTATGAGATGGAGGGGTTTGTCGTTGGCAGGTTGTTTGTTATCTTTAATTTCTCTGGTTATGCCTAATCCCTTTTCGTGTCGAATCTCATCTGGTAATTGTTGGGCGTGATACTTTAATGAAAATGAGATGTCCTTTGTATCAAATCCTTCAGGTAGTCGTTTAATAAACTCTCTAAAGAAGTGTGATTCTTTTAATCTCTCTAAAACCAATTCTTTCTTGGTTGGTTGGTAGGTACTTTCAATTGTCTTCATATAACTTATCCTTTGTATAAACATTTAACATAAAATTTATGGAGTGACAGTGTTGAGGTCCACTGTCACTCCCAAGAGGACCAAGGCAGATGCCCTGACTATGTCGTGGAAATTTCTCCTGAAGATAGTATATATCCCAGGAGAAAACGACAATCTGAACATATCCAAACCATATTTCCATTTGGTAATTCAACAGGTTCATTAACCCAATTTGTTTTTTTGAGAATGGTTCCTGTTGCGTCACAAGGATTCCCCTCGCTGGTCTTATAGTGGGTCTCTATGTGAGAACATAGTTGACATTCAGTCGTTTGGATGTACATTATGGTTGCCTCCTTGATAATACAAGAATGTCACCGTTTTTGTCTTCTCTTAACGTTCCTTCAGGTGTAATCGTACTGTAGAAGGTGTTGTGTTTTTTCTTGAGTTGTTTTTGGAGGTAGTGGATACTATGTATTATGCAGAAATTGAGTAGGATATGATAGGGTATATCGTACTCTTCCGCCAGGTCTTGTATTATTTCTTGTAGTTGTGTGTTTATCTCCATTGTTACTATGCCTAATTATTCAACATTAAAACAGAATTGTTTGCTTCAATCATTTATTTCAGGAAAAGTTTTGTTTCTTCCACCATTCTTCCCATATTTGTCCGGAGGATTCTAATTCATCATCATCTTGGAATATGTCAAGTATTGTGCTTTCTGTATATATTCCTTCAACTGCATCTGTGGTTTCGTCTACCTCTTGTGCATCAAGTATTTCTTGATAATTCTCAAGATATTCCTGGTTGTTTTTCCATCGTTCAAGTTGATAATCAGCATCATTGGTGTATTTGTATTGGTAAGTCTGATGAATATTTGATAAAATCTTCTGATTGTTCCGATACTCCCGTAATGCGGATATATCTTTGAATCGATTTTTATGGATGTAGATTAGTGCCTCAAGGTCATTAGCGGTGTATATATCCTCCGCCTCTCGCAGAAATTCTTTGTTAATTTGATAAACTTCGGTGCTGTGGCATTTTGCATCTAACTGTTTATCGAAATCTGTCCTTTTCTTATTCTTCGTCATACGCGATTTTTCCTCATTTTATTACA
>JAHJFH010000258.1 GCA_018824925.1 Thermoplasmatota archaeon | reverse complement strand
TTCATTATTTTTTCATAATCTTCTTTTAATATCGTGTTATTATCATACCATTCCCAATGTTTTTTAATATCCCCTAATTTATTACGTCTGCCATATGCTGTTGGGCAGGGGGCCAGGAATTCTAATAATGAAAATCCTCTTTTTTCTAAACCTTCTTTAATTGATTTTATTGGTTGATAGGGATGTGAAACACCCCAACGTGCAACATAATTTGCTCCTAATGCACATGCAAGGTTACTGATATCGAAGGGATGCTCTATGTTACCATATGGGGCGGTTGTAGCAATACTTCCTAATGGTGCAGTAGGTGCAAGCTGCCCACCGGTCATGCCATAAATGAAGTTATTGATCATAATTACTGTTATGTCAATGTTACGTCTTGCTGCATGTATAAAATGGTTACCACCAATACCTGCGCAGTCGCCATCACCCGTGAAAACAATTACGTGAAAATCAGGATCAGCGGCTTTTATACCGGTGGCAAAAGCGATTGCTCGTCCATGGGTTGTATGCAAGCCGTCGGCATTGATGTAACCGGGTAGTCGAGAAGAACATCCTATGCCTGATGCAAATATGACTTTATCCATATCCCAACCGAGTTCTTCTAACGCCCAGAAGGTATATTCTAATACAACGCCATGCCCGCAGCCATTACAAAATATCGTGGGCCACATACCTTCTCGAAGATATTTCTTGTTTAGCTCCTCAGCGGTTTTTATTTCCACCATTTATTTCCTCTCCAGATATTTGTATAGTTCCAGTGGAAGATGCATTTCACCACCAATTTTAGGTGCTGAGATAACCTCACAATGTTTGCAGGCAGCTTCTCTGACAGGATGAACCATTTGTCCTAGATTCATTTCCGGGACAATGATTTTATCGACATTTTTTGCAAGTTTTGTGATAAGTTTTTCTGGGAAGGGCCAAACAATTTTTAGTCGGAGCAGACCTGCTTTGATACCGTTTTTTCGCGCCATTTCCATAACAGATTCAGCGGGTCTTGCGGTAGCACCATAGGTGACAAATGCGATATCGGCATCATCGAGGTTTAATTCTTCAACCATTACAAGTTTATCAGCATCATCAGTGATTTTTTCTGTGATTCTTTTTACTAATCGTTCATGATCTGGTTGTTTATCGGTAGCTGGAAAACCTTTTTCGTTGTGGGTTAATCCGGTGACATATGTTCGATACCCTGTTCCAAAGGTGGGAAAATCTGGTACCTTACTATTTTTTACTGTTTGTGAGTTAGTAAACGGAATGAATTCTTTTTTATTTACTGTTGCAAGGACTCTGTCGATGAGTGTTAAATCTTTTTCATCAGGCACAATAATACGTTCGCGGAGATGCCCTACTTCGCCATCGGTCATAACACATGCAGGATTTCGATATTTCTCGGATAGATTAAATGCTTCAATAGTGAAATCCATACATTCTTGTACTGTACTTGGTGCAAGAGCGAGTGCCTCAAAATCCCCATGGGTTCCCCACCGTACCTGCATCATGTCTCCCTGTGCTCCTAAGGTTGGTTGTCCAGTAGAGGGGCCAGTTCGTTGAACATTGACTATGACACACGGTGTTTCAGTCATGGCAGCGTAACCATAGTTTTCCATCATAAGTGAGAAGCCAGGGCCCGATGTAGCAGTCATTGCTTTTGCTCCACCCCAGGCACTACCAATAACTGCGGCAATACTCCCGATCTCATCTTCCATTTGTATATAAGTCCCTCCGACTCGAGGGAGTAATCGAGCCATACCCTCAGCTACTTCTGAGGCAGGGGTAATTGGATAGCCACCAAAAAATGAACAACCTGCGAGAAGTCCTCCATAAACACAAGCCATGTCACCTAAAATAAATTGTACTTTTTTACCAAAGACTTTTCTAATCAGTTCAGGATCTCGTTTATATTTCATTTATTTCCTCCAACAGGCGTTAATAAGGTTTTTTTAACAGGTTTTTTTTGTTTTTCATCAGGGACGACAGATATTGCTAGATCCGGACAAATCAGTTCACAGAGACGGCAGAAGTTGCATTCATTTTCTTTCTTTAATTGCGGAGGGCGAATTCCTCTTTTATTAAGTTTATCAGATTCTTCTAATGCATCTATAGGACATCGTTCAATGCAGATGTTGCATCCTTTGCACCAGTCATCTTTTACTTCTATCATTACCACACCATTTAGAACACATCTAACGCTCTAGAAATTGCCATTTCTCCTCTATATTCAGGAAGAATAATTGGTGCCGTTTTGGTTGGTGTAATTTTTTCTTTTTTAAGCATTTCATTATATTTATCAAGATGTTTTAAGGTGAGTTTTCCAATTTTTGCTTTTTTAACATATTTCGCAGCATATATGCCCGCTCTTCGACCAAAGACATTGTAATCAAGAAGAGAGTTACCCATCAATCTATTTTTTCCATGAACCCCACCTGTAACTTCTCCAGCGGCAAATAAACCAGGTAGTCTTGTTTCCGTTTTTTCATTAATTTCTACACCACCATTTTGATAGTGGAGAGTGGGGTATACTAAGATAGGATGTTTTGTGATATTGATACCAAATCGTTTGAATTTACGTACTTCACCTGCAAGATTGGTTTCAATAGTTCCTTCACCATGAATTATGTCTATCATGGGTGTATCAAGCCATACTCCGGGCATACCCGTTGGAGTAACAATTCCCCTTCCATCCTTACATTCTCTAATGAAGGACGCAGATTCAACATCTCTAGGTTCTAATGGGAAGACAAAAGGATCTCCATTTTTATTTAAGGGTATTGCGCCTAGTCCCCTAATTTTCTCAGTTGATAATATCCCCACTAACGGTTCGGGGTAGGCATCTCCCGTGGGATGAATTTGTATGGTGTCTAAATCGAGAAGATTTGCTCCAACATGGTAGGCCATGATTAACCCATCACCCGTAGCTCCATAATGATTAGTTGTGGGATAATTTGATAAATGGAGACGGCCGCTGCCACCGGTGGCTAATAATGTTGCTTTTGCCCGTATGACATAATATTCAAACGTTTCTAGATTAAAGGCTATACCTCCAGCTACCTGTCCTTTATCATCCATGAGTAATTCAGCGACTGGGCAGAATTCTAAAACAGGGATCTCTAGATTCCTTGAGTGATCTCGGATATTACGCATAATTTCCATGCCGGTATAATCTTTGGCGCTATGCATTCGGTTCCTGCTTGTGCCCCCACCAGATAATTCAAGGAATTCACCATCATCAAGTCGATCATACATAACACCGAGTTCTTCATGCCATTTAATAATCCCGGGAGCATCTAATGCAAGGGCTTTTGCTAGCTCTGTTTTATTAGTGAAATGTCCTCCACCATAGATATCAAGATAATGTAATGCAGGGTTGTCCTCTGGTCTATCTGCTGCTTGAATTCCTCCTTGAGCCATTATTGAATTTGCATCACCATGGCGAAGTTTGGTAATAATGAGTATTTTGTCCTTTGGAACACCAGATTCATAAGCAAATAATGCGGCAACGGTTCCAGCACCCCCGCCACCAATAATGAGTAAATCAACATCATAATCGATTTTACTTAAATCAATATCCTTAGGATCGATTACAGGTTTTGCCTCAAGAAGATCTACAAGTCCATTATATAATATGGTTCCCTTATCAATTCCGACCCGTAATTTTCTTTTTGTTCCCTCCATATAGTCGGGATGGTATTTACTTAAGATATCCTCTCGAGCTTTCATGGACATTGGTTTAACGGGATTTGACAAGTTACTTTCTCGTTTCTTCTCTACAAGTTTTATCGATTCTAGCATATAATCAGGATATCCTTCAATAGCTGTCATTTAGCCTCCTCCAGAACTTGCCTCTTCCGCCTCAATTATTCTGTTCTTGTATAATTTAAGGATTTCTTTTGAATCCATTTTCATTAAATTTTCAATTTCATTATCATATTTTCTCGCTTCGATCTCTTTTAGACGATTTGATAGATTCTTTGATTTTGTATCAATATATTTCCCGCGTAATCTTCGAGCAAGTTGAGATAAATGATAATGTTTTATATCAGCTGGGCACCGCATTGCACAGAGGCCACACTGAATGCAATCAAAAGAAATTTCAGCACATTTTTTTATATCGCCTCGTACTGCCATTTGGATATATTTCATAACTTCAATGTCTTGGGGGCATGATTTGGTGCAAGTATTACAAGATACGCAACGAGCGATTTCTGGATAATAAGTTAATAGAATGCTATCTGATGGCTCAAGTTCATCCAGGTTGTATTCAGCCTTAGATGCTGGTACAAAAGGGAGTTGAACAAGATACATCTTGTCTTCAACGACTTTCTGGCATGCTAAATCAAAACCTAATTTCTGTTCATCTTCAATACGATAGACTGTGGAACATGCCCCACAAAATCCTGCGCGGCAACCACATCCCCGTATATATCGATAACCAGCATATTCAAGCGCCTTCATTATTGTTAAACCAGCAGGAACTTTGTAGCTTTTGCCCATTATGAATACTTCAACGGTTTTAATTTTTTCATCGGCTTTCTTTGTTTTTTTTTGCTTGAGTTTTTTTTCAAGCATTTGTTGTGAATTTTTTTTCACAATAATCTCCCCAGAATAGATAAAATGAAAAATTTGACTTTAATATTTTTAAATAAGTTTATGTAATAAGTGTTATGTGTGACATTCTCTGCCATGGTATCTGCCAATA
>JAHJFH010000257.1 GCA_018824925.1 Thermoplasmatota archaeon | reverse complement strand
CTGCCGATATCAAAGAGTTCATCTATAAAGTACGTAATGATGGTCTGTACATCATTGATGTTAAAAAAACAGATACGCGTATTAAAGCCGCAGCAAAATTTTTATCAAAATACGATCCTGCAAAGATCTTAGCTGTTTCTGTTCGTCAATATGGACAAAAACCTATCAAGAAACTGAATGAATTTACGGGCATACAAATTTTAGATGGTCGCTTTCGACCAGGAACACTTACCAATCCAAATTCAAAGGATTTTTTTGAACCAGATGTTATCCTGTTAACAGATCCTCTTGCCGATATTCAGGCACTCCATGAAGCAAAAAATATTGGCATTCCAGTCGTTGCCCTTTGCGATACTAACAATGAAACTCGATATATAGATCTCGCGATACCAACCAATAACAAGGGCCGACGAGCTTTAGCACTTATTTATTGGTTAATAACCCGCGAATTATTAAAAGAAAAAGGAAAACTTGGGACCGAGGACGAATTTTCAATACCTATGGAAGAGTTTGAGGCTGAAATTTAAGGAGATACCTTGAACGTTACTATTTCTGATACTATCATCCTAATCGGGACTGCCCATATTTCTCAAGAAAGTGTTGATGAAGTTAAATCAGTTATACAAAAAGAAAAACCTGATATTGTTGCAGTTGAATTAGATGAACGTCGATATAAAACACTTACTGAAAAAACGAAATGGGAAAACACTCCTATAAATCAGCTTCTTCGCTCAAACAATGCATATCTAATGCTTGCGCAGATATTTCTGGGTTCGATTCAACGACGATTAGGAAAAGAATTAGGTGTTGAACCCGGCTCTGAAATGGTTGCGGCTATGGAAGAAGCTAAAAAACAGAACCTTCAGGTGGCTTTAGTTGATAGAGATATTACTATCACTTTAAAACGAGCCTGGAAGCGTATGGGTATTCGAGAGAAATTTCGGCTTACCTGGGAATTTTTAAAGGCCATGGTAGGATTTGAAGAGGAGGATCTCGAAGAGATAGACCTTAAGGAACTGATGGATCAAGATATGATTTCAACTATGATGGAGGAATTCGGGAAATTTGCTCCTAGTGCCGCTAGTGTGTTAATTGATGAACGTGATCAATATATTGCTCAAAAAATCAAATTTGAAAGTGAAAAAGGAAAGGTTGTAGCAGTTGTTGGAGCTGGGCATCTTAAAGGGATTCAAACCTATTTAGAAGATCCAACATTAAAGGTAGATCTCAAAAAGCTTGAACATCTGCCTAAAAAGCGTTTTAGCATCTGGAAAGCAGTTGGTTATGCAGTTCCTATTATCTTTGCGGTGGTTATTGGATATATTATTTTTACGGGTAATTGGGAGCGTGCAGCTGATGCACTGTTTTGGTGGTTTATTATTAACGGGAGTCTTTCCGCGTTGGGAACCCTGATAGCTCGAGGGCATCCTTTATCGATTTTAACCGCTTTTGTTGCGGCGCCGTTGACATCCTTAAACCCAGCAGTTGCAGCAGGTTGGGTTGCTGGATATGTTGAATTTAAAATTCGAAAACCTGTGGTAAAAGATTTTCAGGCGTTAAGCCATATCGAAAGTACCTCAGATTTTTTAAATAACCGTGTTATCCGTTTATTACTCGTTGTAGCATTAGCTAACCTTGGTAGTATGATAGGAACATTCATCGCTCTACCATATCTTCTAAGTCTTGGCTTTGGATCTTAGAGGATACGTAATCTATTTTTTCCAAAGATTCAATAATATAATAGTTCATTGCAGTATGGTAGGTGGATGAAAGAACAATCAAAGCAGTATCCTTCGTTACAGGATTTATCACCACGGGAATATATGTACTTTCCTAAAGGTACGCTTCAGGGGGGAAAAACAGGAGAATTTAGTCGAAAGGAGCTTAAAGATTTATTTTTTGCGATTTTAGCTCTAACATTTGCTTTTTCTTTATCGATTTCTCAGAATAATATTTTTTTTGGTTTTTCACATTTGAATGATCTATTGGTTGCGATACCGATTGCATTTTTTGGAATAATCAGTGCTTTTTTCATCCATGAATTATCACATAAATTCATGGCCCAAAAATTTGGGTTATGGTCTGAATTTCGTACCTATCCCAAAGGACTTCTATTCTCAGTTATTCTAAGTGTATTTACACCGTTAGTTTTTGCTGCCCCAGGAGCTGTTATGTTTCAGGGGGAATCGCGTCCATATGAGCAGGGACGTATTGCATCAGCTGGTCCAACTGCCAATGTGGTTATTGCTGGGATAACATTACCTTTGTATATTTTTGTGTTGTTCGAAGTAGATATTCTCAATAGAATTGTTGGGATGATCTGCATGGTAAATAGTTTATTAGCAACTTTCAATCTTCTACCGTTTAATCCGCTTGATGGACGAAAGGTATTGAGATGGAATGGATTAGCATGGTCTGGACTTTTTTTAGTTGCTGTTTTACTTACGATAACGATTGTCCCTAGAGTCATTTTCCGCATTAATTAAAAAAATGGAAATAATTTTATTAATCTGATTTCATTGTTTATTTGGATGAAGACCATTGGGGTTTATACAAAGGACTTTTCATTATATCATGATTTGCTCAAGGTTTTGAAAGCAAGAAAATTAGCGTATGTGCTGTTACATAGTCCTGAGTCTATACCAAATCGTATTGGTGTAATCCTTACATCTAGCAAGGAGCAGGTGTTATTTCAGGGTGAAAAAATCATTGCGATCGATAAAATGCCAAATATAGATCATGCGTTGGATTTAGCGCTACAAAAACTTACAGGTAAAACATTGTATAATAAGATATATATAGGTGTTGATCCGGGTGAACGACCAGGTGTGGCGGTGGTAGGCGATGATATTTTATTGCAAAAAGATCAGATGGCCAATCCGGAGGATGTTATTGGGTATATAAAACGAGCAATACGTATTTATCCTTCAAAGGAGAATGTTATTCGTATCGGTCATGGATCATTAATTATTCGGAATCGTATAATAAATTCTCTAATTCCATTGAAAATTCCAATTGAAATTGTCGATGAAACTAGCACGTCACGTTCACAATTGTCCCGGTATCGAGAGCGTGACGGAGCGGCTGCTGCAGCAATTGCTTTGATTTCTGGTGGAAAAGTTCAGACAAAGTTACCGTTGGAGCCGACAAGAGGGACGATTAAAAATATTCAGAAAAAGAGCCGGTATTTAACTGAAGGGCGATTCACGATTTCTGAAAAAACGGCGCTTGAGGTATTGCAGGGAAAAATAAGTCTTCAAGAGGCTGTTTTGCTTGAAAAAGAAAAACAGTAAACCCAAATGTTTATGAACAGTGTACATATGCCAACTAGGTAAGAGTGATGGTCAGTAAAACCGCTCTGATTAGTGTTTTTGACAAAACAGATATTGTTGCATTTTCCCAGAAGCTCGTTGATCTTGGATTTCAGCTTATATCAACGGGTGGAACCGCAGCGAGTCTATCAAAAGCAGGTCTCTCCTTAATTGAGGTTTCTGAACTTACAGGAGTCCCTGAGATGTTAGATGGACGGGTTAAGACCTTACATCCCGTTATTCATGCAGGTATTTTAGCTCGTCGAGATAATAAAACCCATATGGATGTTTTAGCTGAACATCATATAAAGTCTATTGATATTGTTGTGTGTAATCTCTATCCATTTGAACGCACTATTACTGATCCACAGATATCGTTAGAGGATGTGGTGGAAAATATTGATATTGGTGG
>JAHJFH010000256.1 GCA_018824925.1 Thermoplasmatota archaeon | reverse complement strand
GAATTAGGACAATTTACGATCAATGAGACTATTTATTATGTCATTCAAGCATTTGATTCAGCAAATAATACTATATCATCATCAGAATATTCATTTACCGTTACTCAACCATAAAGAATACTTCAAGTTTTTTTTGGGTCATTTTTGTAATGTGAATGCATCAAAAGGTATTCCATAGAGGTTAAGTGCTTGAAATTCAAGGGTGGTTGCATCTGCGGTGATAAGGCAATAATGAAAGGTTTTTTCTGCATACATTGTCCACCAGTTTGAACCAACATCTCGAAGTGGTGCTCCACCACCTCCTGTAACAATATAGGTTATATTGTGGACAAAGGCTCGTTCATAGTGATGATCATGTCCATTTAAGACCACATCAACATTAAAATGTTGAAACAGGGGTTGCCAGAGCCAGCGAAGGTAGGTTGTGCTTCCATGCTCTCCAGAGCTATAAAGCGGATAGTGAAAAAAAATGATAGTAAATGGTTGTTCATTAATCCGTAATTTATGAATTAGCCAGAGATTCTGAGCAAGACGAAAGGGGGTAAGTAAGTTGGAATCTAAACCAATAAAACAGATAGGACCATTGTTAAATGAGTACCATCGTTCGTTATTACCAAGGTGAAAATATTGATAGTATGAACGACCGTTTTGTTCATGGTTACCGAGTACGGGATAGAGGGTTGTATTATGGATAAAAGAAGAGTTGGTGAAATAGGATATCCATTCTTCGGGATTGATACCATTACCAACAATATCTCCTGTGTGAATGATAAAGGGGAGATTATGTTGTTCAATGGCTTTAGCGATAAGGTAGGTTGATTGATAATCATCCCATGCACCACGAGTATCTCCAAAGGCAGCGAAGGAGATAGATTCAGTAGCTGGTGTTTGTGTGTGAAAGGAATATATGGGGCTGCTGATTGTATCTGAAATAATATAGTAATAATATTTTGTGCTGGGTTGTAATGCTGTGATACTAGCGGTATAAAGAGGAGCATCTTGGATTATATAAGTCTGGTTTGCAGGGGTAGTATTTGGGCATGCAGGAGTAGTACCCCATCTAACATAGTTCTCAAGGGTTGGTATAGTTGTTTGCCAGATGATATTGATTGAGGTGGGTTGTTGCCATTGACTATACGGCCCACAAAGAAGTGAGACATCGTTAGTTTCTTTAGGAGTGGTTAGTTGCCGACTTGTGCTTGAATATTGAGAAAAAGATAGTATGATGATGAGTAGAATAATTTGAATGGTTACGTGGCAGCTTTTCATAACGAGGTAGATTATATCAGTTTTATTTATATATAATTTTTTAGATTATCTTTATGTCAAATAATATATCAATACATAATTGATTTCACTCATTATATGCATCAATCAGATGCTGAATATCTCCATCTTTTAGATTCGGTTTCCTTTCGACCAATATTTATTATGGGGTTGCATCGATCAGGAACAAGTATTTTATACAAAATATTGGAAACCACGAAGTGCTTCAATATTTTAACGGCATACCATATTATTAATTATGATAATTTATTGAATAATTTTATACAAAATCGGGAAGAAGAGGAAAAACAGGTGTTATCCGCTATTCTCAATGAGCATGCTGGTTCTGACCGGGGCATAGATCGATTGTCCCTTACCGCAGATTTTGGTGAGGAATATGGGTTCGTTCTTGGACAAACCAGTTCTGATATGTATATTTCCCATAAGAATATTGAAAATTTTAACATATTATGTAAGAAACTGCAATATCTTGCTCAAAATGAAAAATCTCTTCTTCTAAAAAACCCGTATGATTTTGATAATTTTATGTTCATCAAGAAAAAATTTCCTTTAGCAAAATTTGTATTCATCCATCGTCATCCAATCAACACAATGAGTTCTTTAATAAAAGCAGTCCGGATGCTGCTTTTACATAAAAATTGGTATACAATGCAATTATGGCGAGTCTACACCGTTATTTTTGGGAACCCGTTACTCATTAAGTCGCTACAGCTCTTATTTACTCGATTTTCACCCTTTGCAACATTGTATTTAACACTAAATATGCACCGTGCAACTCAATATTATCTAAAACATATTGACCAACTACCACAGAATGATTTCATTACCATCTCCTATGAACAATTATGTGCCAAACCAAATAAAACAATCAATAAAATTATAGGGTTTCTTGGTTGTACTCCAAAAAAGACTATTAATTATGCACAGATGATACAACCTAGAGAACAGCGCATTGATCAATCTATACGAGCAATGAGTGGATTTATTTATAGGATAAACAGACAGTATTTCGAAAGATTTGGATATACTCTACAT
>JAHJFH010000255.1 GCA_018824925.1 Thermoplasmatota archaeon | reverse complement strand
GAATATTCATGGTCACAAAATTATACCCGTAAAGAGGGTGATTGTCTTGCTTCAGCAACCGAGGGTGCGGTACTAGCCTCAACAATAAATGCCCCTCTTCTATATACCACAGCAGATTTAATATCTCAAGAGACTATTGATACCCTCTATCAATTAGGTGTAAAAAATATCTATATTATGGATCTTGGTGGATATCTTTCATCTACGGTAAAAGATATGCTTATTTCTGTCAGTGACATCAAAGAACATTTCACTGATTACAGAATTGTCTATGATTACATTCGAGGAATAACCGGTAAAAATGATATTATCTTTTCAACAATTGATCCCTTTAGTTATTGGTATGTAACACCACTTGGTCCAGCAGGAGAATATCCCGGTTCTCTCTATATAGGCCCTGCTGCCTATATCGCGGCTCAACATGGAAGCCCTGTGATTCTAATCGATAATCATCCCGAGTTATCCGCTGCTATCCCCTGGCACAATGAACTATGGAGTCGGAATCCTAATGGCATATCAAAATTACCAACAGTTACTGAAATGTTTCTTACCGGTTCTCGTATCTATGATTTCTTAAAGAACCATAATTATGATAAAGAGGGCCAAGAAACAATCATCACCGTGGCTGGTCAATTTGATATCTCATTAACATGGGATCGAGTATTTGTTGGAAAAGCCTACCCTGGGCGCTTTATCGGTACCCCAACCGATACAGCGGTATGGCTAGCTAAAACCGTGTTTTATCCCCAACTCATATTTGAAAACCCTGCGATGAAAAACCCTGCGGGCATTGATATGATTAGCGGCAGTGAAAGCATACGTCGCTTCCCTTATCGAGGAACTCTCGGATTAAAAATCGTTAAACCATCCAAAGAAGAAACATTCCAATACCCTGTTCTTGACACACTTATCTGTTATGATCATAAATTCAATAGTAGAGCGAGTAAATATTGGGGTTTTACATACCATACCGCAGATGGGGATATCCCGGGAGAGACTCCTTCATTCGAACCTATCGATGAGGGAGTTATGCTAGCTGTCAATGGTAAAGAGGGTGCATATGTCGCTGATCTCAGTGGTTCTGAGGTGCAACCATTCTACATTAAAAAAGCTGGATATGACCCTGTCTATTCAACAAACTTTCAAGCCAACATGGAAAACCTCAACCGCGGTGTACTCCTCTGGATGATTAACACCCATGGAGGACCATCTGATGGAGGTTTGTTGATGTTCTGGGATGTTACCGGTGATAACCCCCGAGGCTATCCAACGATTCCATTCGCAGGGTATAATAAAGAAATAAACCCCTGGCGCGGATATGAATGGAACATGGGTTCAACTGAAGAACCGGATACCATGACATCAGAAATTCATGGTATTTTACCTGCCTTAGCTGGCAACCCAGACCCTGAAGGTCCACGGGTATTCACTACTGCTTTGGATTGGGCACTTGCCCGTCATCCAATACGAGATATACTAGGAAAAATCTCAAGTTTACCCCTTCTACGATTCCTTACCCCTGATTGGTTTGAAGACACCCAGGATTACTATGATGGTGTCATCATCACGGTATTTCTTGGTCGTTTTGGTACCAGCTGGTATAACGGTAGTCAAATCGATGATGCCCTTGGAAACATACACTCAACAGGGATCAGTAGTGTCGCCTGTTTACCCGCAGGAAAATACCTCCATCTGACTATGATGCGCCATGGATCCGTATTTCAAATCATGGACCCCTGGGCAACCTCCTGGTATTCTGATGTCTGGCAAAATGGTGTACCCCGTGGTATTGCATTAGGAAAAACCGTCGGTGAGATCTATGCGGAGGGCATCAGCAAAGTCGGTATCTTGTATATTAGTGAACCACCACAATGGTGGTGGGATTTAGCAGAAAACGTCTGTCTCTATGGAGATCCTAGCCTACGTATATGGGCCCCTAGCACTGAATATAGCACAAATAATTACTGGGAAGCAAACCAGGTGGCACCACTCCGCTATGAACCCGGGATACATATTGCAGGACACATGCCATATGGTGTTACCGGTTATCCAAACCACTATGAACCAAATATCCTTATGGAATACCTCTGGGTATTTGCTGGTGTGATTATCGTTCTTCTTATCATCGTTCTCTTCGTGGTTATCAGAAAAAAGAAATAAATCATTGATACGTGTTGATGCCACCCCTACTTTTTTTTTAAAAGTATCTAACGGTAAGTTTTTGAAAGTTAATCGGATAGCAGGAATGACTGTTATGAAGATTGACCCATGGAGCTCAGCCACATATCAGGATTACACACGTTTACGAGATGAGTTTGGTATTGAGGAATTCTCAGAAAACCTCTGGAAAGATCTCCCACATCCCCATCGATTATTACGTCGTAATGTGGTGTTTGGCCACAGAGATTTCTCTGTGATTCATTCCGCAATTCTTGCAAAGAAACCATGGGCGATACTTACCGGGTTGATGCCATCAGGACGGATGCATCTGGGTCATAAGATGGTTATTGATGAAGTCATTTATTATCAAAGCATCGGAGCAGACATCATAATTGCAGTCGCTGATATTGAGGCATTTGCTACCCGTGGGTTTAGCCTTACGGGAACAAAAAAACTTGCTATTGAGGAATATATCACAAATTATATCGCACTTGGTTTAAAACCTGAGAACTGTCGTATCTATTTTCAGTCACATAATGAGTATGTAAAGGATCTGGCATATCAACTGGGTAAAAAAATTAACTGGTCGCAAATGGTAGCTACCTATGGGTTTAATGGAGCAACAAACATGGCGCATATTTTTTCTCCTTTAGTACAAACGGGGGATATCTTACATGTGCAGCTCCCTCAATATGGGGGTGTACGACCCACGCTTGTTCCTGTCGGTGTTGATCAGGATCCCCATCTTCGTTTAAGTCGTGATGTTGCTCAGGCACATCGATTATTTAACATAATGGAGACAAAGGATCACCGAATTGGGGTTTTTGTGAAAATCGATACAGATGTTGGTAAGCTTCTTGATTGTGCGGAAGCGGTAGTACATGATCTTGGGTTTACGAAACTTCAACGAATTACAGAATATAAAGCATTATATCTTGATGATTCAACCATTGAGGATATCCCATGGATTAATGAGGCCTTTGCGAAAAAGGAACCTGAATTAGGCGGTTACGGATTTTTGCAGCCCTGTTCAACTTATCATCGTTTCATGACGGGATTGACGGGTGATAAAATGTCCTCATCAAAACCAGAAAGCGCCATATTTTTAACAGATTCTCCAGACAATGCACGGAAAAAAATCATGCATGCCAAGACTGGAGGTGCAGTCTCAATAGAGGAACAACGAAAACAGGGTGGTTCTCCTGATACTTGTGTGGTATATGAGCTTTTTTTATACCATCTTATTGAGAATGATGCAGATCTTGCTGCTATCTATACATCATGTCGCAAGGGAGAGTTGATGTGTGGACAGTGTAAGAAACGAGCTGCAGACCGTATGGCCCAGGTTCTTGTTGATCTCGGTGAAAAACGTGCTAAGGCTCAGGATAGTATCACGGATTATATTTCTGATATCTAGTCGTAGGAAATATAGGCCCCTTCGTTTGTAAGAAGTTTTTCAAGTTTTCGATCTAATGGTTTTTGTTTTTCTCGGAAGCAATCACGAAGATATGAGAAGGATTCCTGATGGGTTTCTGCTTTCCCTTTCACGGGGACACTTAACCCGCGATCGTTTCCTTGTAATGCCTCATGAAGAATCTGTGAGGGATCATATCCTTGTTGGATGCTTTGTATCAGTTTTTTCATATCACCCTGGATAATACCAAAATCTCCTGAGGTTTCTGAAATACTCTGATGGATATCCTCATCTATGTGACGCGCGATTTTCCCACCAACCCCTATTCGATGAAATGGGTTTTTCTCAAATTCCTTAATCATATAACACCCAACATGGGGATGAAAGATATAATAATCCTTGGAATGAATATGTGGATCAGATCCTATCGCTGCTTTCCAGCCCGAGGAATGTTTTTTTGCATCAGTAATAATATCTGTTAATATTTGGTGTCGAGACTTTATGTTCACAATATTTGATAATGTGAAGGTTAAATAAGAATATTATGGCAATAAAAACATAAAATATGGCTTAACTTTTATATATTTGAAGCGTCATTATATATAGCGGGAGTAAAATATGAAAGAAAAAATTATGTATGGGAGTGTACTAACCGCAGCTCTTTTACTACTAGCCTCAGTTTCCACCGTTATCGGAAGCCATTCTGAATCAGCTGAGACCGCTACCAGCTTCTCAGCATCACCCGTATTTACCGTACGGGCACAACGTATGGTTCAAACACAGACTCCTCAGCCTATAACCACCACCTTTATTGGCAAGGGATTACCCCTACCCGTGATGGGGTTGCATCCTACACGTGTTGATCAGACCATTAACCGGGCATTAAAAATGCTGCAAGCAAAACCTCAGCTTCTTGATACCCTGTTAACACAACTCGCAGACAATACCAACTATCAACAATTAGTTACTAGCCAAGGACTCACAATTACTCAGGTAGAAAATCAGCTTCGTGAGTTATTACAGAATCCTGAGGAACTCGTGACATATTTGCATAAGATTGTTCAAACACCATCAGATTTGAATACCCCACAACCCTTAGGTCTCAGCACCTCAAATCCAATTGGATGTTTCATTATTGTCATCGCTATGATCCCGGTGTTTCTCATACTTGCTTTGTTGATCTGTACTATCACGATCGTAACGTGTCTCAATATTGGTGGTTGTTTTGAGGCCTTCTGGGAAAATCTAGTCGGTAATTTCCTCCAAGGATTATCCCCCGGGTTTTAAATAAAAGAAATAAAATAATCCCCCTCCCCCCCTTTTTTTTACTTTTTTTAATGATTATAGGGACTAGGTGGAATCCATTCGTTGAGCACCACAGTTCAGAAAGAGTATCTCAATTTTTTTAATTTGACTTTCATCAACCCCTTCTCGTTTCAGCAACACTTCATCATGTTCATCAAAAATTACCAGGGTTTTATGTTTTTTATGATAAATCGCTTTGATTAGTTTTTCATCCTGTACCCATATCCAGGCAATAACGTCATCAGATAATATAGCAACCACCTCTGAATATATTATTTAATTGCTCTTTTGAGCAATTAATCGGGCGCGACGGCCAACTACAAAAGATTTTGTGATAAATTCGATTTCTTTGGCCTCTTGGGGGGTGGAAATTGTTCCTACAATCATTAGAGACATTTCATCAATCCTCAGTATCCTGTTTTATCAGCGATATTTAAAAGGCATTGTTGTACAAACCGTACCCACCATCTTGACACTAGATACCCAAATCAAAAATAATGGAATAGTTGCATGGCGTTCATTCTACGACACTCCGCTCTTTCACAATGACATTGAGTCCATTGCAAATATTTTGAATGATGCAGCAGAT
>JAHJFH010000254.1 GCA_018824925.1 Thermoplasmatota archaeon | reverse complement strand
TTATGCTCATTTTCAACTTCAAAAACGTGATTATGATGAAAAACGAAGCTACGTTAATATTTAAATACAGATTTCAGAAATCATAATCTGTGGGCCCCTATTTGTTCAACAAAAAAACTCAAACAAAAATATTTTAGGCTAACTAAGCTTTTCCTTAAACATCATGAAATCAAAACCACAGGATCTAACAACCCATCTTCAGACCCTCATCAACACCCATGCTGATGCAATGATCCTTGCTACAATCGAAGGAAAAATCCTGGCTATCAATGATAAAGCCGTAGCAATTTTCCAACAACCAATCGATACACTCCTAGGTGAAAGTGGCTATAATCTAGTGGAAATGGATGCAGGAGAACGACGTCGACAAGTCATCCACCAAATTATTACTACACGAAAACCACAGATTCTGGTAGATCATGAACGTAACCGCTGGTGGAAAACAAAATTTATACCCATCCTAGAAAATACTAAACCAATAACGACTTTCGCAGTTATAATTCAAGACATGACCACATCCTCAGAAAAAACGACCTTGATGGAACAAAATGAAGAATTTTATCAACGCCTAATCCAATATTCTACAAATATTTTTACTATCATCGATGAAAAGGGTATTATCCGATATAATAGTAAAAACATCCAAAACATACTCGGACGAGGCTCTGATCTTGCCCCGGGAACAAATATATTTCGTGATGTCCATCCAAAAGATATCAAAAAGGTACGAAAAGCTTTTGATAAAGCCCTTAAAACACCAGGATCCTCCCCTCCAATTCAATATCGAATCAAGGACGCAACAGGAAGCTATCATCATCTCGAATCACAAGCTAACAACCTCCTCGAGCATCCCATCATCAAAGGCATAATAGTAACAACCCGTGATATCTCTACTGAGAAGAGAACTGAAGAAATTATCCAACATACCCAAGAATATCTCCAAGAAGTCTTGTATCATGCACCTACCATTTTTTTCACTGTTGACCAAAACCTAAAAATAAAATTATGGAACTCCTCAGCAGAAAAAATCACTGGTTATCCATCAAAAGAAATCGTCGGTAAACCCCTTACAGAACTACCCTTCATCCAAAACATTGATAATTTTGTTACCACCCTTACAAAACAAACAAAACTCAAGTATAATACACCAAATCGACTCCAAATAACTACGAAAAAAGGATCACCACGAGTTCTCGCTCTCTCTCAAGCAAACCTTAAAGACGAAAAGGGACAGATACTTGAATACCTATTCAGCTGCACCGATATAACACCTAATTTAAAAGTAATTGGATACCTCGAACATGGAGAAAGCTATTTACTCATCGACAACACCTTAACCGATGATTATCTTCTCTTCACAAGTCTTTCAGATAATCATCTCACCCAACTCTTAATAGCAAGAACCATTCCCGTAAGTATCTTTGAAGAAATAAAGGCACCTCCACCCCATGCATATCTTATAAGTTCTCTAAAACAAACCGCCTATCCATCGATAGCGACACTCTCAGATCTATATATAATTATTAAGGAACATTGCATAAATCATCACCAATCAATAATTCTTCTGGACCGTATCGATTATTTTATTATCAATCAATCTTTTGAAACAGTGCTTAGCACCCTCTATCACATAAACGAAGAAATACAACAGCATCAAAGCATCTTACTATTACGTATATCCTCAGAAGCTCTAACACCACAACAACTTGCCCTTCTTAAAGAAGAATTTTCCCTCCTTCAAGATAAACCAATTAGTGAATTACATCTTGATGGTCCACTCCGAGTTATTCTAGATTATGTTAAAGACATGAACGCTCAAAATATTATCGTATCATATAAAAAAATACAAACAAAATTTAAAATATCTAAAATGACCACACAAAAACGACTGGAACAACTCATAAACATGGGTTTAATCCACACGAAAAAAAGTGGACGAGCAAAACATATCTTTCTCACATACAAAGGTAAAAAACTTCTTATCAAACGTACCATCATCTAATATAATGAAAAAAAAATCATGAAAAATACCGCAAAGATTTTGTACCCCACACAACATTATATATAACTATGGGGCGGACGAAATAAAAATGTCCTATTTTTATTATTCAATGACCTGAAAATGTCATTGTCCTCCCTCGTACCGCCCCATAGCTAATAAAAAAAAGTTAT
>JAHJFH010000042.1 GCA_018824925.1 Thermoplasmatota archaeon | reverse complement strand
TTCTTTTATTTTTTATATATGTCTTACCGAGTGGTGGCCTTTATTTATAAATATTTATACTAAATTTTCGTATAAATCGCTTTTTTACGTTAATTATAAATAGTTGGAGAGTAATAACAATACGTGCTAATACGTGTTAAAACGTATTTAGACGTGTTAACATGGGAAAAGGAACGTCTGCAGGTTTTATACTGCTTGCAATAGGCATAATCCTCTGGATAGCTTATGGGCTTTATCTGGGGTTTGAAAAAATTATCGAACATTTGGATATTATTACTGGATTAATCTCTGGAATCTTCTTTGTAGGACTAGTAATACTAATTATTTCTATCATCTTAGAACAGCGGCAAAATATGAAAGAAATGAAAGAAAAAATTAAAAAGGAGGATCTTAAACCATGATACTCGTAAATACCGATTTTATTACCGGGAAAGAAATAAAGGAAATATTAGGTCTCGTAAGGGGAAATACCATTCAAGCAAAAAGTATTGGCAAAGACATCAAAGCAGGTTTTCGTCATATGGCTGGTGGTGAAATAAAAGAATACACTGAAATGCTTGCTGAGTCCCGAGAAATCGCTCTCAAACGCATGGAAGAAAAAGCACAAAACCTTAGCGCAGACGCTATTATCAATATACGCTTCATGACCTCTGCAATAATGGGTGGAGCCGCCGAAATACTTGCCTATGGTACCGCCGTTACTCTTAAATAATAAATAATGAGGAGAACTTAACAATGGAAACAGCCAATATCATCTTTCTTCTCATCGGAATTATCATATTTTTCTTCGGCATCGTAGCATTCTTTAACCCAAACTGGGCTCGTTGGATCAACTTTCCTGGGGGGCCACGGCTCAAAGCTATAGCCGCTCTCCTCGGTGGAGCGATATTTATCATAATCGGATTCTTTATAGAAATACCAACAAATTAGATTATATAAAGTAAAGAAACATTATGAAACAAAAAATCAATCCTATATTATTCACCCTAATAGTCATCACCGCCGGTATATTAACCGGCTGTATTTCTACAGATGAATCACCCATTACTCTAACTGAGGTAACCATCGAAGAAATTGCTGAATCCCTCCAATATCACTTCGTCAATGGTACTCTTACAGATAATGTGTTTAACACACTTTTTGATGACGCGATCAAAACCCAAACTAATCCAAAACAACTTGAATATATCTGGGCACAAATAACCAGCAATTACGGAGATTTCATCCAAATAACCAATATCAAAACCATCCAAGAACTTGGCTACAACATCGTCTACCTTACCTGCGAATACACCAAACTCGGGGTACTGGACACCCGCATCATTTTCGATGACAACAACCTAATCGCCGGCCTCCAATTTGTTCCTACCGACATATCAGATCAGTACCAACCACCAACCTATGCAAACACCCAGAATTTCACTGAAACCAACGTCACCATTGGCAACGATACCGTATGGAAACTACCTGGGACAAACACCATACCTATCGGTGATGGACCGTTTCCCGCAGTAATTCTTGTGCATGGATCAGGACCAAACGATCGCGATGAAACCATCGGTCCCAACAAACCTTTTAAAGACCTTGCTTGGGGTCTTGCTACAAAAGGAATCGCAGTTCTACGCTATGAAAAGCGCTCAAAACACTATGCCACTACAATCGTCAACCAACTTAATAATCTCACGGTATATGAAGAAATAATCGAGGATGTACTTAACGCCATTACTCTTCTTAAAACCACTAAGAACATCGACAATACGCACATTTACCTCATCGGACATAGCCTCGGAGGCATGCTTGCACCAAAGATCGCTGATCAAACCACTGATCTCAACGGTATTATCATCATGGCCGCTCCAACTCGCCCCCTTGAAGATCTTATGCTCAACCAAACCATCTATCTTTTTAATCTTGATGGAAGTATCACAGATGAAGAACAAAAACAGATAGATCAAGTTCAAGAAAATGTTACCAAAATTAAAACACTTAATATTAGTACTAATGAAATTATTCTTGGGGCTAGTCTACCCTATTGGGAGAGCCTTGCCTACTACAACCCCGTAGCAACCGCAATAACTAATGATATTCCTATGCTCATCCTACAAGGAAAACGCGACTACCAAGTACTCTACGACATAGATTTTCTTACCTGGCAAACCACCTTTAATGAAAACACTGATATCACGCTCATTGCCTATGATACCCTCAATCATCTCTTTATCTCAGGCACTGGAACACCCACAAACACCGAATACAACATCCCCGGAAACATTAATGAAGATGTCATAACCGACATCAGTACATGGATTATGAGCCAACAATCAAGATGATGCCATGAAAAAAGTAACCATAACACTCAACGACGACATCTGGGAATGGTGGAAAAACAACAGCTGGATCAACCTCTCCCAACTCGCTGAACGAGAACTCAAACGCATCAGAATCCTTGAAAAACGGGTCCTAGGCACCTGCCCCGAATGCGGTAGCCCCAAACTCCGATTCGACGGAAAAACCTACACATGCGGGAGCTGTGACTATGTCTACAGATAAATTCACCAAACGCTTCTGTCCACGTTGCGGATCAACCAACATACGATGGCTACTTCCACAGGACTGGTCAAAATGGGAATGTCCCGATTGTGGCTATATGGGACCTTTTGTCATCGAAGATGGCAAAATAGCTGAACAAATTCATAAAGAATATCTTAAAAACCAGGATAAGATACATGGCGAAGGAAATGCTCATGATAGTAGCAACAACAGATAATTTACCTGGCAGGGAAATCACTGAAGTGCTTGGTATCGTATTTGGAAGTTGCGTCCAAACCAAACACATCGGTAAAGATGTTCGCGCAGGACTCAGAAGCGTCATCGGCGGTGAAGCACGATCCTATACTGAACTTATGGAAGAAGCACGTCGCACAGCGATGCAACGCATGATCGATGATGCACAAAAACTCGGTGCTGATGCCATTGTCGGTATGTGTTATGCAACTGCACAAACCATGGTAGGAGCCGCAGAACTCATTGCATTTGGCACCGCTGTAAGTACTCAATAATTTGATGGTGATTAGTAACATGGAGTCAGTTAAAGTACAAAATCTGATCAAAAATTATGGTAAGAGTGAAGCGGTTAAGGGAATCTCATTTTCTATTGAAAAAGGTGAAATATTTGGGTTAATCGGCCCCAATGGTGCAGGAAAAACTACCACCCTTCGAGTCATAGCAACATTGTTACAAATCAATGGTGGATCAATAACGGTTATGAATTATGATGTTGAAAAACAACCTGAAGAAGTACGGAAATTCATTAGCTATTTACCTGAGGATGCTGGCGCATATAAGAACCTAACTGGAAAACGATACCTTGAATTTATTGCGAATTTTTTTGATCCAAAACAAGCTTCAGAGATGGTTAATCGTGGCATAACTATCGCGAATCTACATGAAAGGATCAACGACCGAGTTGATACCTATAGTAAAGGAATGATGCGTCGACTACTAGTAGGCCGTGCGCTTATGACCAATCCACAACTTGCAATACTTGATGAACCAACCTCGGGTCTTGATGTAGTCAATGCACAAGAAATACGTAAAATCATTAAAAATACAACACTCGAAGGAACTACGGTACTGCTTTCCTCACATAATATGCTTGAAGTTGAGTTACTCTGTGATCGAATTGCACTTATAGCTCAAGGAAAAATAATTGAGCAGGGTAAACCGAAAGCTTTGATGGAAAAATATAATGCACGAAATATCGAAGAGGTTTTCACCAAGGTGGTATCATGAGCGCTTTGGGAAATATAATTAAAAAAGAAGTTAGAGAACTTCTTACTCCTGCTATAATACTTCCAATTGTATTTGTTGCAATTTTATTTGGATCAATGGGAAACGCTATCGGTGGTATAGAAGAACAACTTACTGAACCCCCCGTCATTGGTATCATCAACGAGGATCATGGAGAGCTCTCACAAATTGCTACAAAAGTTTTAAATCAATCAAGCACAGTCATTTTTTCAGGCACATCAATAGCAGAAAAACAAGCAGGCATCACAGCAGTTCAAGAAAATAATGGCGAAGCTTTAATCATTTTTTCAAGAAATTTCACCGAATCAATACTCAACAATTCACAGGGTACAATTGAGATATATTGGATAATGAAAGGAGCAGGTATTCTTGATTCCATATCATCAAGTGTCATTGAAGGAATTATTGGGAATATTCGTTATGAAGTATCCTATCAACTTATCCAGGAAAATACTACGGTAAACGCCTCAATTACACTATCACCAATATCGCGAGTAGAAACAACATCATTTAAAAATGTTGAATTCCCAAATATATCACCCGGTACAATTATGAGCGTTCTATCGCAACAATCCATATTCATTCCTATCATTATCTTAATGATCCTTATCATGGCGGGTAATATTGTTATAACCTCAATGGCTATGGAAAAAGAGAATAAAACTCTTGAAACACTTCTTACCTTACCCGTAAAGCGGGTTACTATTGTTGCTGGAAAAATTATCGCGAGCGCGTTGATAGGTCTTCTGCTTGCCGTCATTTACATGATGGGGCTTGGTAATTATCTGCAATCATTTCAGTTTGGAGGAGCATCAGCAGGAACTGGTTTTTCACTTACATTGTCTACTGGTGATTTAATCCTTATTGGATTAAGTTTATTTTTGGCATTAATTTCAGCATTGTCT
>JAHJFH010000253.1 GCA_018824925.1 Thermoplasmatota archaeon | reverse complement strand
ATCCTGAACTACCCAGCCATCATCCATGGAGGCAACCTCAGAACAAAACTGGTGATAAACTCCAGGAACCTCACCTTCTACAACAACCAACTAAACACCAATACCTACATTGAAGAATTCTACATCAGCCCCCGCTGGAACCTCACCGGCCAATACCTCTACAACCACACCTACCGAACAGACTGTTTAGCAAACGATCTCCAACAACTCTCACACACCTTCACCGAACACTACCTCAACATCAAAACAGACATCCCCAACTACACAAAATGGGTGATAGATTTTTTCGAAAACTACACCACAGAATTCAAAAACTTAACCGTTGATTACATCAACAACGACATCACCGATGACATGGCATTCTGGACAGATTTCTTCGTCCCCACCTTTGAAGACCATTATGACTTTAAAATAGATGACATAAATATAAGCGACAATACTACCTTCCCAACCTTTTACCGAGATATCGTACCAGAAACCGATGCCTTTGTGTACATCGAAGAAGACCAGCAATATAACCCCAATAAAAGTGATACCATATCAGATAAAATACAAAACACACTCCGTGAACTTTTCAATGACACCTACTGGGCGATATTTCAGGAGAAACTCTCCCACTTCCCCAACATCCTCCCCAATGTTCGAAAAACATTGTACCTTCTCTGGTACAAACTTGTTACAAAAACCATTACCACTCTATTTACTGATCAATGGGGAAAATTCCGAACCGTCCTCCTAGCAAAACTACAACCAAAATGGCGAGGGTTCATACGCTATGATTTCCACCCCCATGCCTACGACATGAATTACGTTCCCTACCGAGCCATGCCGATCATATGGATAAATGGCACTATCGGCACAACCATCAACGAAAACGCCTCACAATACCGCGTAAACTACACCCTTGAACAATACTATGACACAGCTGCAATAAGTTATAACGTCATCGGACAAATCAATGGCAGCGACCCCACCAAAACCATGATAATTAGCACCCTCATGGACTCCTGGTGGAACCAAGGCACCGCGGACTCCGCCATCGGTATGGGCATCGTCCTTGCCCTTGCCAAATACATGAAAGAACTAACAGAACCACCCTATAATCTCATACCAAGATATAATATAAAATTCATTGCATTCTCAGGAGAGGAATATGGTCTTCGCGGGGCACACTATTATCAGAAAATATACAAAACGCAATTCAACGAGGATATCGTACTGGTACTAGATCTGAATCAACTTGGGTTCAAACAACCAGATGACCGGGAGGAACCAGACCCTGATCTCACCATGCATGTCCAAACCAATAAAATACTCAATAGGCTCTTGTTGGAAAAAGTCTGTGGCAATACAAACTATGTTGCACGGCTCAATGATGACCGGACACACATGAGTAAAATAGATTATACATCGCTAGGAACCTTTCCCAGTAATGCATTTGCTTTTCTCTTACCACCGGAACTGTTGACGACAACAACAGTCTTATTTCTAAAAGAAAAAAGTAATTGGACTATGCATCATCGGGATGGGGAAGACCATGAAGAGGGGGATGTCATGGATTATTTCTACTGGGATGATGTCAACCTCACGGCTGAGATGATTTGGAACGCGACAAAACTGTATGCTTTTAATCCGAACTGTTGGTTTACTGATACCACTTTTGTTGAATGGGATGATACGGATGAGGACAGCTTCCCTGATACCATCAATGCATCGATTACAATGCGGACAGTGATGCCTCGTGATCATCTTGTCCTCAAAGGCTTTTTGAATCATGTGAATTTTCAATTCAATAATATCTACACGGAACAACAAACGAAGGACTATGTGATTGAACGGGGTGAGGATATCACGGATTATATGAATTTCACGCTTGACGACCCCGGCGCTATGGGATGGTATACCTGTGCTATATATGTTTTTAATTCAACAGGTGAGGCATTGAACTATGGTTGTAATGGATTTGATTTTCCGATCTTTTGGCCAGTATTTGCCAATCAATCGGCATATAAAACAAAGGTATATGTTACCGCTTTTAATACCGCACCAGGTATTACTTCTCAGCCGACCTCAACGGTGACCGTAAACCCAAAAGCAGGAGTATCCTATCACTACACATCCAGTACCACAGATATCGAAGGTGATGCCATCTATTATCAATGGATGTTTACTAATACAGCAACTGGTGAAACCAGTTATAGCCCATGGATGGGTCCATATCAATCAGGAGAAAATTGCACAGTTGACCACAGATGGACTACCGCAGGCCCTAAGCAAGTGATGGTACGAGCTAGAGACGAGCATCTCAGCCCAAATATTATGAGCAACTGGTCAACACCCCTGAATCTAACCCTGCAAAACGGGGTTCGAATTATCGCACCAGAAAAAGTGTTGGTGAATAAGAGTTTTAATGTCAGCGGAATCGCCTATGGCTTCACCCCTCAGAATTTCACCTGGACTTTTGATCAATCAGAGGGAGGGATAAAATACGAAAACGCGACGAACTATATCTATGATAACAAGATCAATCAGACAATCAGCCTGTCTGTTAAATATAATGATACCACCTGGTATTCAACTGAGGAAACAGTTGAGGTGGTATCACTTCTTCCACAACTAACTGTGAGCAGTATGTATGTTCAATCAGGGGAAAATATTATTTTTATCAATATATCTAAAAGCGAGTTTTCCATCACAAATATCAGCTGGGATTTCGGCGATGGGAACAGTTCCACGGACACGATGTGTAACCATAGTTATGCCAAACCGGGTGTTTATACTGTTACGTTAATGGTGAATGAT
>JAHJFH010000252.1 GCA_018824925.1 Thermoplasmatota archaeon | reverse complement strand
TACAAAAAACAAATTGGAGGAAGGGCATTTCTTAGGATCTTAAGATTTCCCCCTGCTTATAATTTTCCCCTTCCTTCATCCTTTTTACAATAAATGATACAATCAGAGAGAAAAAATCATATATAATAAAAATGAAGGCACAAATATCGAGATACCCCCGACAAAATACGAATTTATCTTCTCCTCAAAATCCTCAGATAGCCCCATAAACCAAATCTCCTTTTTAAATTATTTATAATTAGTTGTATTCAAAAGGTTTTTTTTCTGGTGCATATCCCACCGAATATGTATATAAATAGAAGCATGTGAAGAACGGTAGCAAAAAAACATTATTCAGATTCTGATTTTATATTAAAACAGTCTTCTTTTAAACAAAAACCCATATTTTCACACGATTTTAATAATAAACTATATATATAATATCTTTGTTTATAATTATGCCGCTGAATGTAAGGACGCTATATGAAGGAAAAGACTAATTACAATTTAAATAAAGACGACCATAAAATCGTCGATCTCTTCGCAGAATTAGGTATGCCACGCAACCTAGCAAAAACACTTATTTATATTGCCAAAGTAGATGAATGTCGTTCAGATGACATCGAAAATGGAACAAACCTCCGACAACCTGAAGTGAGTATCGCCGTAAGAGAGCTCGCCCGCCGAGGATGGACCGACACCCGGGAACAAAAAAAGAAGGGCAAAGGCCGCCCCATACACCTCTATAGATTATCACAAGATATCACAGATATTATCAAATCTTTTGAAAAACAAAAACTACAGGAAATACAAATCATCAAAGACAACCTCAGTGCACTTGAAGAAACTATCCAAACCTAAACCAATTCCTATCGTTTAACAATACAAACATAGGTGGTATACAACTGTTAGTGAATACGCTATTCAATTATTACTAATCAAATGACCCATATTTTTCGATTAATCATGATAATTGTAATAAAATAATCTTTAAAAACCCTAGTAATCATTAAACTAAGTAACGCTTGTAACAAAAAATATATAAATAATAACAACCATAGTAATAAACAATGGGGGTCTAGCTACTAAAAAATGATGATTTTTTTCAAACGCCATTTTTCATCCAAACCTCCCGCCTCTAGACCCCCACCTTTCTTCCTCAAAACAAAAACCATACTATTTATAGGAAAAAAAGATATGGCATCACTCTACACACATCATCAAGGACGACACCCATGAAATCAATGGCGAAATCCTACATCAGTAAAGCAATCCTAATAACCGCAATCGTATTCTGTGCATCTTCACATTTCTTCCCCTGGGGTGAAGCCACTGCTCTTGATGTATATAATATTCAATACTATCACTGGGGTGGAATCCTCCTAAGCGCACATGGAGATCAAACCAGTGAACTCATTCTCTTCCCCACAAACCTTAGTAACGCAACAGGTACCTCTGACACCTATAGCTATGCAGCTGCAACACTACTTCTCTATCTAATCATACCCTTGGGAATTGGATCATTTGCCCTTGGGCTTATAGCATTATTTCGACCACAAAAAAACCCAAGGAAACGAACCTTTCAAGCCGCTATAACCAGCTTTCTATCCTTAATACTATTTATAACGTTCATGCAAATTGGAGTTAACCCCCGTTTTGAAAGCGGTCTTGCCGGATTCAGTAGCATCTACCATTGGGCCATCGGATTCTATCTCATGATCGGAGCAACCATACTCTACTTCACCACCCACCTACTACTGAGAAAATACCCCACTATATTATACCTTGAAAAAACACCACAAAAAAAAGAGTGAGACGGATTATTTCCCCCACATCCGAACTATACCAACAAATTTCATTACATTAATAGCGCTCAATGCACCAATCTCAGAAGCCGCTTAAGTTATATCACTAGAAACGATTTCATTGATTTCAACCTCCAACCCCTGTTATTTCCAGCCCGATTTAAATACCCCGGGAAACTGTTTTGGAAAAACCAAATCAACCAGTATAAAAATACATAAAATCTTCATTAATGAACAAATAGCTCAGTTCCTCGTATAACTCCCACAGCCTAAATCATTAAATACAACCACCCACTTCTTGCAGTAGAACCATGTATAATGAAACCCTCGAAGTCTTCCAAGAAACAGTTGAAAAACTAAAGGAACGCGAAAACGACATAAAAAACCGATTAAAACAGGATGAAATCCATCTTGAAGAGATAATAGACCCAGAATTCATGAAAACCTATACCAGCTTTGACTCATTTCATGAATTTATCAGTCAAAGCAAACTCTTTCCAGAATACCAAAAAATCATGACGAAAGAACAACTTGAGAAGATAAATTTGAAGAAATTTGATATCTACATCCAAAAAAATACTCCATTCAAAAACTGGAAAGATTTTTTTCACGTTGCCCTCGAGGAATTTATTAAAAAAACCTTAGGCTTACAATCAATTTAGGATAGCCATCCTTTTTCCATTATTTACGGTAAAACAGGTAACAAATTATTAAGCAGAGTAACTAACCAAGCTAGTATAGGATGATGAGAAAAGAATCCTGATAACCAAGGAATGATCGAGTTTTTTATTACCGACATTGACACGGTTAATGGTAATGACCATTCACTTTCAATACCAGTGCTATCCATTGCTTTTACCCGAATTTTAAATATTCGCTGAAGAGATAGCCATCGATGAGGCATAGAAACTACTTCACCAGAGTTATATGGACCTTCCCAAGTACTCGTGGTTTTATCTCCCCAATCAAATAAATAATAAATCTCTTGCCCCTCAGGATCGTTGGCATATGTGGTATATGTATAGGTCTCGCCTTTTCTCCCTTGAGATGGTCCTTCTGGACGAGCAGGCTGTTCAGGGGGTTCATTATCCTGCAGATGATACAACCCAGGATAATTCTTTTGATATTGTTGCAGGTTAAATACTTGGTTCTGAACTGAATTAGGATAGGGATTGGTATAGTCCCATACAATTTCACCATATGATGTAACTTCAAAGAAATAGCCGGGATATCCGTTACAGATAAGGGTATTTCCATTGGGAAGTCTTTGTGATCCTGAGAGAATCATAGAAAAGAAACTTGATGGATTTGGCGCTTTATATTCCCATATAGGAACGATTGGCTCATAGGGTAAACCATATGTGTATGTGTAATTGCCATCAGTTCCAACGGGGGTGATAATTTCAATGATTGATGAATAATCATTACCGGGTCTTCCATATCCATTATTAAAAATTAAAATGTTTCCTGCACCAGGTATTTCATCTGTAATCCATTCAGCATCATGTTGTCGAAATAGTTGTTGGTCCGTATCTTCTCCATGATCATATGCTTGGGGGTTTCCCCAGCGATACAATATATCTCCACCTCGACCATATAGTCCACCTGAATGCCCTGCAGCCTCAGTGGTTGTGGTGC
>JAHJFH010000251.1 GCA_018824925.1 Thermoplasmatota archaeon | reverse complement strand
TACTAACAAATAGAATTATGATTTTTCGGAGCATATTAGAAAAAACCTCCATTAATTTTTATAATCAACAGGAATATATAAACATATTGATACAACTAATGATTTCATTTTCATAGGTATTAAAATTAAACAAAAATCAACTCATAAATACAACAAAAAATGGTTAATAAATTAATCAATATATTACATAGAATTTTATAACTCTAATCCCACTCTCTAAGAACAAAGAATAGTATCAAGACCCTGTCCTAGTGCTTCCAGACTAGCCTCAAATAATTTACTATCTACTCCATAACTTATTCGAATATGGCCCTCCTTATTAAAGAAACAACCTGGTGTTACCAGAACGCCAGTTGAGCGAAGTAGTTCTAAACAAAGTTCTTCTGAACCCATGTTACCTTGATATTTGGGAAAACAAACTACACCGCCATCCGGTTCAACCCATTCTAATACATGATAATATTGATGTATCCACTGTTTCATGATCCTGCGATTGTGTTGTGATAAAAAATAATACTCTTGAAGCAGCTGATCTTTTCCATTCCGAAGAAGATGACTACTCAAAATTTCTGAAAGATACGAGGAGCAACCGGTTGTATACCCCTTTGACAGCTGACATTTTTCCGCTACTTCTTGTGGCGCTATGATCCATCCTGTTCGTAAGCCACCAACCCCATAGATCTTTGTCATACTTGAGGTAATAATCATCCGAGGTATACCAAAAACCGAGGATTGAATAGGGATCATTCCTTCTAAAAATATCTCATCAACAAGTACATAAAAATTATACTGTTCCGCAAGCCTCCCTAATCGCTGAAAAACACTCTTACGGACACACACTCCACTTGGATTATGTAAATTTGTAAGCACAACCAATCGTGTTTTTTTCGTTATCAACTCCTCAAGCGATTTAAGTTCTAACTGATACCGATTATCAAAACGCCGTTCCCAGGAAATAGTTCGAGCACCAAGTAACTCAGGTATACGATATAATGGCTCATAGATTGGTGTCTCAACAATCACCTCATCACCCGCCCTTAGTGATGCAAGAAAAACCAAGAAATTCGCTTCGGAACCACCAGTTGATGTCACCACATTTTCATCACTAAAAGAATACTGTGAGCAGAGCACCTCCCGCAATTCAGATGCCCCTCGATCATCATTTTTGTTCAAATTAAATGAAGCGGGAACCGCCCATCTCGTCAAAGCTTGATACTTTCTATAACTAATACCAGGAATGTTACTATATGCAAGCACGTATTTAGCCTGCCGAGCATAGGTCTCTTGCCAGTGAAATAATCCAAGCGACGGAATATTCATACTAACCTGGATACTGATTTCATCCAAAAAAACTTACCGTTCTCAAAATCTGGTTATGTCCACCTATTGAAAACCTACATATCCGTAATTAAATATTTTTCATACTGGTCCACAGAAAATTTTTTCCCTTTTCGAACTACACGGAAACCTTCTTTTTCAAGCATTTGCTTCTGCTTTTCGAAACCACCAGGAAATTTAGGATTCAACACACCCTCTGTCTTCAACGTCCTCCAATACGGAGTAAAAGATGTCTCCCCCCCTTCCTTTACCTCTTCTGCAGCATGCGCCACAATATTAATAAAAATCCCCGCTGTCAATGAACAACAAAACTTAACCTTATGTTTCTTCGCAAGTATATCACAGATTTCATAAATTGTAATCAACCTTCCCTTTGGCACCTGCTTCATTATCTCATCGACCTCAAATGGTGCAACTAGCACTACGGAATCACCCTCCACGGCACCCCATTTCTCAAGTGCTTTACCACAGGGGAACCTCCGCTCAAATGCAAGAACCTTTGGAAAACTTTTACTATCAAGTAATTTCTCAGTCCAAGATTTTTTCTTATACGTCATACCTATCAATATATATCAACAACAATAATTTATATATCAGTTTATCCAAGGAACCAAAAAAAAACAATTTTAAAATAACATATAACCGATAAACCCATCTATGGACTGGGACATCTTTTTCGACATACATAAAGACCTACCACGCCAAGGATCAGGACGAGACGAATACACACAAAAAGCCTTCGAAATGATACCACCATTACAACAACCACATATCCTTGACATCGGATGTGGACCAGGGTTACAAACCATCAAACTCGCCAAACTTACCAGTGGTTCCATTATTGCCATAGACATACATCAACCCTACCTCGATCAATTACAACAACACATTAAAAAAGAAAACCTCACAGATAGAATAACACCCCGAAATCTATCAATGTTTACCATGGATTTCCCCGAAGAATCATTTGATATTATCTGGGCCGAGGGATCAATATTTATCGTAGGATTTGAACAAGGACTCAAACAATGGAAGAAATACATTAAAAAAAATGGGTACCTCGCCGTTCATGAAATGACCTGGCTCAAAGATAACCCACCCCAAGAAATAAAACAATATTGGAACCAGGTCTATCCTGCAATAAGCACGATAGAAAAAAACCTTGAAATAATTAAACAATGTGGCTACAGGATTGTTGGTTACTTTCCTTTATCTGAAGATGCTTGGTGGGAGTTCTATTACGATCCATTGGAAAAACGACTACAGACACTTCGATCCAAATACAAAAATAACCCAGAAGCACTTGAAATGATCAAGGAAGAGCAAAAAGAAATAGACCTCTACAGAAAACATAATCACTGGTACGGATCAGTTTTTTACATAATGCAAAAACCATCCACCTAGATAATATCCATCAAAAACTTATTCTAACGGAATCAAACGTCTTCCAAATAAAAGACGAAACCAAAACAATGGCCACACGATCATCACAACCAATAAAAATACCGTTGTGAACACCGAAATCTGCACAAACAAATAACTCATAAGAACAATAGGAAGCAACAAAAACGACAAACCCTCCTGTAAACCCGCAAATATTAACATAGAATCCCGCTCAGCCAGCCGTGCCGAAAGAAGCCGATACGTAAGATACAAAATAACCACAGACACCACCACAAACAAGAAACCAGGAACCGGAAAACCATCCACCAAAAACGAAGCATATCCTAAAACCACAATACACAACGCCATAAGAATATGCACGATTTTAATACCAAAGGCATACAACATAAACCGTCCTGGTACCACCAAAGACCCTTCAGAAACCTGCACACCAAACACTACCGGTGTGGTAG
>JAHJFH010000250.1 GCA_018824925.1 Thermoplasmatota archaeon | reverse complement strand
CTATAATATCCTTTATAGGCTCTTTTAGAATACAGCTATCACCACAGTTTTCAATATAGTGTGAATCAATTTCGATGTTGTCTTGATACAGATCTGAATACACAATAATCTGTAGTAGTTTATTGGTTTTTTTCGATCGATTCACAGACTTGATTTCACCAATATTTTTCCCCGTTGAATCAAATACCTGATGACCAATAATTTCATCAACAGGATCAATTTTTAGCATTGCACCTTGGTCTGTAATTCTCTTAATATAATTTTTTCCGATATACCAATCAATTTTAAATAAACCAGCATCAACCTCAATACCCTCAATCGTTAATTTTTCAGGATGCATTCGAACTGACCGAATTTTACCAAGATTTTTTCCATCTTTTGTCAAAACCTTTTTACCCAAAATATCTTTTAATTCTATTGACTTGTCTAAGGGTAGACTCTTATGTTTTATTTCTTTTATCGCCATAATCGACCTCCCGTCACATGGTTATTCATTAATGAATATTTAATGGTTTTCAAAGAAAAACTAATAAGAATTAGCTAGCATAAAACACAAAAATAATAGTATAAACCCTTTTGATAAAACAAAATGATTTATTGGTATATTGTATTATATACTCACTTAATTTCAGTATTAGCTCATATACTTTATTAAATAAATTTATCAAAAAAGCCAATATAATATAGAAATATTTAAATTCTTATGAGTTATTAAAAACATATTAATGGGGGAATTCAAAAAAATGAACAAACTCTTTGGAATTTTCTTCACCACGCTACTGTTATTAACTGCGCTAGTACCACTTGGGATAACTCAAGAAACTATTGAAAACAACATTCTAGTAACCCAAACCATCTATCATCCATTAATACGAGCAAGCATTACTATATATGTCAATACCACAGCTATTGATAACCGTAATGATCTTAATGCGACACAAAAAACTGCACTGAAAAATCATATCCTGAATCATGTTAAACAAAACTTTGAAGGCGCCCTTGGAACGGGAAATGTAACTGTAACAGATGATTCAGCACAACAAGGAAGCGCAGATCGAAATATCACTATTGAACCAGGATTTTCCAACCCGCCCGGCGAAGCATGGGGCCAATGCCAAGGTGGCAATAACACCGTCCGCGTATTCCTCGGAGAATTTATGAATGACTCTTCAGTTAATTCATCCTTCCAAAACCCAGATGGCACCTGGAATATCACAAAACTTGGAAACGCCCTTGGCCACACAGCAGGTCACGAGGTCGGGCATACCTATTCTGTTGGTCATAACCATAACGAACGAGAAAATGATTACCTCATCAACCCACCAAATGCTACAGATAACCGCAGTAAAATGACCGCTGGACAAAATATTAATGCCACTGAACGTGCAAATATACGTTTCAATTTTGACAATCATACAAAAGATGTTATAAATCATAATGCTGACCAACCCGCCTGCCGAGCATTCCCTGATTACGATGAAAAGGTTTTAGTTAGTTATTTCTCAGGACCACCCACTCTACCAGATCGCCCCGATGAGGCTGGATCACTTGATGTCCTTCTACATTATCTTACCGATGTCCCAGGCTGGTATGAACTTGGATTTCTCGGAGAAGATACAGACAATGGACTCTATGATGGAAACACTGAATTTGATTTCATCTATAAATCATCACTTGCTCTTAACCCAGATATTGACGCAGCCATCATCACCTTCATCGATGACATGCATGAACACACAACCTGGGTAATCAGAGGTTCTGAACTCTCGCCCTATCCCGGACAATGGTTTATTATTGAACCAACAAACGTCATGCTCTATGATATTGTTGTAAATCCCCAAGGGAGAGAAGTAGCTAGATCTGTCACTATGATTTGGCCGACACTTGGCGTTCACATAATATTCGAGGCCATGTCATTTGGTTCTGCAAGTAATCCATTCAACGGATTTACCTATGAATATGTACCACATCCACCAATCATCACCGGTCCAACAACTGGTGAACCTAATGAACTCCTCAACTACTCCATTGTCACTACAGACCCCATAGGACTTGATGTTTTCTACACCATTAACTGGGGAGACGATACCAGCACAGAATGGCTCGGTCCCTTCCCATCAGGCATGGAAATCATGGTTGGTCACACCTGGGAAGCACCAGGCAATTATCAAATACAAGCCAAAGCAAAAAATCTTGACAACGCTATTGGTGGCTGGTCATATTACCCCATATCAATAATCGGAGTGCCCGTACTTGAATTCGGTCGTATCGATGCAGGTATCCTCGGATTTGCCGTTGAATTTAACAATACCGGAACCGGAAACCTCACCAATCTAAATTGGCAAACCAGCATGGAAGGCGGGTTCATATTCTATGGCAAAGAAGCCTCGGGCACCATCGACTATATTCAACCAGGAACCTCAGAAGTAGCAACCATCGTACCAGTAATTGGATTAGGAAGAACCACAATTACCATTCTTGCAGATTCACCGGTCACTGCACCAATATCAAAAACCGTGGATGCAACCGTGTTATTTATCTTTGTGTTCCTAAGATAAAAATGCCAACCACCAATCCCCCTTCTCTTTTTCTTTATTTCATAATTTAACAAACAGGAAAATATACTTAAGGACGAGCATTATTTCCTCATCTTGTGTTTCAATTACCACGTGGCACTCGAGACTTTAAACCCGCAGATATGCAAAAATATCGGTATATACAACAACAAATTAGTGAAATCTTCCAACGCTTCGGCTATGAAGAAGTCAGAACACCCACATTTGAGACCCTTGATTTATTCACCGCAAAATCCGGTGAAAGCATCAAAGAAGAGCTCTATGACTTCACAGACAAAGGGGGAAGAAAACTAACACTTCGACCTGAACTTACCGCACCAGTAATACGATTTTATATTGATCAACTCCAAATGGAGCCTAAACCGCTCAAGCTTTATTATATCGGTAATTGTTTTCGTTATGATCGCCCACAGAAGGGGCGTTACCGTGAATTCTGGCAGGCTGGATGCGAACTTTTTGGACCAAATACTCCAGAAGCCTATGCTGAACTCATTGCGCTTGCATATACACAACTTCATAGCCTCGGACTTAACAACATCACAGTCAACATAGGTAATCTCACCATTATCGACGCTCTCTTTACCCAGCTAAACCTAACCTCAGAACAAAAACAATACCTGCCTCCTTTAATCGATAAAGTGCTCTACGAAGACATCACTCACGCGCTTCAAGATTTTGATGTATCTCAAGAACATATCACTCGCTTCATCAACCTATTAGAAACGACAGACATCGATCATCTCTCTACCCACATGAAAAATCATCAAGAAGCCCGCGAACAATTAAATCTAACCAAACAGGTCATAGAATTATTACACCAAAACTTCCAAATCACCACCTGTCAGCTAAAAATGAGTATCGTTCGAGGACTTGAATACTATAAAGGAATTGTTTTTGAAATAGAAGCACCATCATTAGGCGCTGAAAAACAACTCTGTGGCGGAGGTGTATATGAACTAATATCTCTCTTCGGAGGAAATGATGTCCCCACCGCAGGATTTGCTATCGGCATGGACCGGACTATCCTTGCCCTAGAAACCGAAGGTATTACCTTCCCCAACCCTGAACCAGAAATCTACATTATCCCTGTTGATCAAACAACAATACCCCAAAGTATTACTATCGCTACCATGCTTCGCACACATGGCTACATCACCGACCTAGATTTACTTCGACGTGGTGTAGGAAAAGCCCTAAAATATGCCAACACCAAACACTATCAATATATTATAATAATTGGACCAAAAGAACTTGAGCAACAAGCTGTAACCCTTCGTAATATGATGACCGGGGAACAAACCATTGTCCCCTACAACGATCTTCTCTCAAAACTTGAATAACCACATTTACTCTAAGTATCCTCATGAAAAAACATATCTATCTTATCGACACCTCAGCAATATTATCTGGAATGCCCCTTGTTTTTCCCCATGCTGAAATGATGACAACACCGGGTGTCGCTGAAGAATTTACTCCGGGTGGTAGGGATTATCAACGATTTCAACTTCTCATTGAAACCGGTCTTCAAATACAATCCGCAACACAAACCAGTATAGAGCAAATAAGAAATCTTGCCATAGAACATGGAGAAGAAAAACGGCTTTCATCAACAGATATAGAGCTTTTAGCACTTGCTATTGAATTAATTACTCATAACAAATATACTCTAACAATCCTTACCGATGATTATTCCATTCAAAATATAGCTGCTATTTTAAATATCCCATATTCTCCTATTATTCAGCGAGGGATAACAAAAAAGTTTAAATGGGTCACCCGATGTCCAGGATGCGGAAAATCATACCAAAAACCTATTGAAACATGTCTGGTATGCGGCACAAAAACAACATTTTCTTCCCATAAAAAACAATCAGTAAAAAAACCGTGATGCAAAAATGGACATCCCTAAAAAAATTTTACAATTCTGGCGATCTGACAACGAAAAAATATCCTTATTACGAGATATTATCGTAGCTCTTCTTGCAGTATTATTAGTCCTTATGATTCTATGGACATATACGGGACAATGGTTTGCAGCACCTATGGTAGCCATAGAATCAGGCAGCATGGAACATAATGAAGAACCATTCGGTCGATATGGAACCATAAACGCTGGTGATATGGTTCTCGTGGTTAACGTCAATACCTATGCTGATCTTATAGTCCATGGTGGTGATTTTGGTGGTGCACAAGCGATAGGTGATCCTAATAACTTCTATTATGGTGATTGGGGTGATGTTGTTATCTATAAACCCCTTGGCCGTGATGACGTTTCACAGATTATCCATCGACTCATGTGTTGGGTTGAAGTGAATTCACAGGGAGGCCAAACCACGTATACCATTCAAGAATATGGTATAATAAATGACACATCTATTTCCATCCCAGAATTGGGATTACGAAACAGTAAACCTTCATGGACACATTCTGGATATCTCACCAAAGGAGATAATAACAACGTTATCGATCAAATATCAGATATATGCCCTCAGCCAGTAAAATTAGGATGGATATCTGGAAAAGCCCGTCTTGAAATACCCTGGTTAGGAACTATAAATCTGCTTTTTGAAGATCTCCTAAATGGAAAAAATACGGTTCAAAACGTTCATCAAGATTGCCTGATCTCTTTAGCGATTTTCATCGCAATTCTTGTGTCGATACCGATAATATTAGATTTACGCGACTACTTTCGAGATCGAAAAGAAAAAGAAATTTAGAATATCAATATTTAGTACCATGTTGGATAAGTTTCATAGGAGAGGGGATCAGTTAAACCCGCTTCTTTGAATCCTTTTAATCGTAATTGACAAGAGTCACAAACTCCACAGGCTTTTGAATCTCCTTTATAACATGACCAAGTATATTCAAAAGGAACACCTAAGCGATGACCCAATCGTATAATTTCCTGTTTTGTTTTATCAAGTAAGGGTGTTTGAATATGGATTGGAATACCTTCAATACCCTTTTTTGTTCCAAGTTTGGCCATCTGTTCAAATGCTGAAATGAATTCAGCTCGACAATCTGGATAGCCCGAGTAATCAACAGCGTTTATTCCTATAAACACATTTGTGGCATCAAGAGCTTCTGCCCAGCTAAGTGCTAGTGAGAGAAAAACAATATTTCTGCCGGGGACATATGTGGAGGGTATTGTTTTACCAATGTCCTGAAATTGCTGATGAGCAATCGGAATAGATGAATTCTTGATAAGTGAGGTTGACGAAAGATGAGAAAAATTAATTGGGAGTGTAATGTGTTTTATTGCGCTCACTTTTTTTGAAATAGTTTCTGCGCAAGAAAGTTCTCGAGTATGTCTTTGACCATAGGCTATTGATAGAGTAGCAATATCATACCCATTATGTTTTGCATAATATGTCGTGACCGTGGAATCAAGTCCACCTGAAAGAAGACAAACTGCTTTTGATCTCATAATTTTCAAACTCAAAACTGATGTGCGATAGTTGCTCCTTGTCCTAATCCTTCATCAACCGTGAGTGTAATGGTTTCGAGTCCATGGTTTTTCGACAATCGCATAATAAATTCATTTAAAATATAGGTCGCGAGATGCTCAGCTGTTGTAGATGGAATAGGAAGAAGTATACAATCTTGTGTGGGGAGTTTATAGGATTTCTTATCAAGAGTTATTTGGATAATTTCCTTCTGCCAATGAACAGCAGGATGTTGTTGAGGTAATAAAACCCGGTGATCAAGTGTATCAATAATGGATCTAAGATGGCGTTTTATTTCAGTGAAATCAATAAGCATATCTGTTTGTTTTTGAACTGAGCCGGTAAGTGTACAGGATATCACATAAGTATGTCCATGGAGGATCCCACATTGTGCATGATGAGGGATGAGGTGTGCTGCTGAAAACGAGAGATGTTGTTGCCAGCCATTTATATGTAGTTGCATCGTTTTCTATCCTACCTGCGACGTCCAAAGAGGCGATATTTTTCTGAGTTTATTGATAATCCGTGGTAATTCTTCTAAAACAAACTCAATTTCTTTTTTGGTATTATTACGACCTACGGTCAACCGTATAGACCCATGGGACTCAACTGGATCGAGACCAATTGCGGTTAAGACATGTGATGCTGCGAGCTTTTTTGATGAACATGCTGATCCAGTAGCTGCTGCGATACCAACTTCATCAAGGCTTAATAACAGAGATTCTCCTTCAACACCAGAAAATCGGAAATGTGCGTTATTCGGAAGACGTTTGATCGGGTGTCCATTGAGATATGATTCCTCAACCGTCAGTAATTCTTTGATAAGATAATCACGAAGATTTTTCATATGAATATTATCGCTATCCATGCGTTCTTTGGCTAATGCACAAGCAGTTCCTAATCCTACAATACCCGGAATGTTGTAGGTGCTACTACGAAGACCGCGCTCATGTCCACCACCATGGATAATTGGTTCTAACTTGACCCCTTTTCGTATAAATAGTGCACCAATGCCCTTTGGGCCATATATTTTATGGGCGGATAATGCAAGAAGATCAATAGGAGTCTTTTGTAAATCCATCGGTTCTTTCGTTACAGCTTGTACCGCATCTGTATGAAAAATGATGTCATGATCATGAGCAATCTGACTAATTTCCTTTACTGGTTCGATGGTCCCAATTTCATTATTACCATATATAATAGTGATAAGAAATGTGTTAGGACCGATAGCAGTTTCGAGTTCAGCAGGATCAAGTAGTCCATACTGATCAACTGGTAGGTATGTGATAGAAAAACCTTGTAATTCAAGATGTTTACATGCTTCAAGTACTGCTGGATGTTCTATAGTGCAGGTAATAATATGGGGGCCTTTAATTTTCCGTTTTTGTTTATTTTTATATGCAATTCCCTTAATTGCAATGTTATCTGATTCTGTGCCACCAGCAGTAAAAATTATTTCCTCGGGTTTTGCCTTTAATAAGGATGCAACCCGTTCTCTCCCTTTTTCTAACCCTTCATTAGCCTCCCGTCCATAAGCATGAATTGATGATGCGTTTCCAAATTTTGTATTAAAATATGGGAGCATCGCTTTGATTACTTTTTCATCGACTTTTGTTGTGGATGCATTATCTAGGAAGATTCGATTCATTTAATCGCCTCGCCCAATCTGCATCATGCGTTCCAGTGGTTTTCGAGCTTTATGCATGATGGTTTCAGAGAGTTGTATCTGAGGTTCTAAGGTCTTAAGACTTTTTAAGAGTTTTTCTGCAGTTATTTTTTTCATATTTTTACAGATAGCACTCTGAACCGGGTAAAAAAGTTTTGTCGGATTATCTTTTTTAAGTCGATAACAGTGTTCTTTTTCGGTACCAATAATAAATTCTGTATTGCTGGATTTTTTTACATAATGCAACATCCCATTTGTCGAATATGCATAATCCGCTATATCAATGACTTCAGGGCGACATTCAGGATGTACCAAGACCTCTGCTTGTGGATGTTGTCTTTTTAACTCTTTAATGTGATCAACTGTGATATTATGATGTGTGGCACAATAACCAGGCCATAACACCATTTTCTTATCGGGGACAAATCGCTGTATATAATGACCCAAATTTTGATCAGGGATGAAAATAATGGTATCTTCTTTTTGTTGTTTCACCACGTTTACCCCATTTGCTGATGTGCAACAAATATCGGAAAGGGCTTTTATTTCTGCGGTGGTATTAATATAACATACCACTGGCGCATGTGGATGTTTCTCCTTTAATAGTTGAAGCATGGTGGGTTCAACCATTGCTGCCATGGGACATTGTGCAGTTTTATCCGGGAGAATAACGGTTTTTGTTGGGTTTAGGATTTTTGCAGATTCAGCCATAAAATCTACGCCACAAAACACGATATATTCAGCATCTGTTTTTGTGGCAAGTTTTGCCAGTTCAAGTGAATCCCCACGATAATCTGCAACATCTTGAATGATGGGACTTTGATAGTTATGGGCTAGAATTATAGCATTCCGTTCATGTTTAAGCAAGGTGATTTCTTCGATGATATCCATAATAATGTGCCCCACAATTTTTGGACCGTTATTAAACCAGGGGACATAAATGTTCCTCTTTTAGTATTTTTATCCTTTGAGGGAAAATCTATTTATCTGGGATTATGATTCATGGTGTAGGAGGATGGAGACCTCATGGATGTTATAGGATTTATCGTTGGGTTTATTCTTGGAGTAATTGTGGTTGCGCTTGCAATTGAGTTAGGGATGCGAAGATCTCACACACAACAGCCTACATCGCGGCCAACTCATACATGGAGTATCGATGAAATTCAGAATCCTCGAATTATCGCAGAAAGTTTAGGAGCGATAAAATTACCAAAGAATGCTCGAGTTGTAGTGAACCGGTATCAGGATAAGGATGTATTGAAGGGTATCGAGGTTAAGGAACACCCGGGTATTCGGGGTAACTATATTGTTGGTGATGATCGGGCGTTAATTTTATCAGGAGCTCTTGCACCAAATGCTCTTGGCGTATGGACAATTGAGAAAAGTATGTTAGAAAAATTAAATGGTTATTTTGAAGATAGTTGGTGCAAAGCAAGCCACATGGATAATGATGAGCCCGAAGCATGAGTATTTTAATTAAAAACGCCACAATTCTGACACAAAATCAAAAGCGTAAACAGCTTTATGGCGATATCTATATCGATCACCACGTTATCCAAGAAATCTCACAACAGTCTCTTTCGATTGAGGCAGAGTACGTTATTGATGCTTCGCAGTATCTAGCGATTCCGGGTCTTATCAATACGCATACCCACATACCCATGACTCTTCTGCGCGGATATGGTGATGATATGTTGTTACATGAATGGCTTGAACAACGTATCTGGCCTGTAGAAGCAAAACTCACTCAGGGTGCCGTTCAAATTGGGACGGATCTTGGTTTATTGGAAATGATTGCGTCTGGCACAACCTGTTTTGTTGATATGTATTTTTTTGAGGACAGTGTTGCTCAAAGTACGATCAAAGCTGGTCTTCGAGGATTTCTCGGATTTGCTTTTATTGATATTGGCACCCCAGAATATAGACCAGAAGAACTCGTTTCCGCGGGTAAACGGTTTATTTCTCGGTGGAAAAACCATGATTTGATTCAACCAATTATTGCACCACATAGCGTCTATACCTGTAGCCCTGAAACATTACAACAAGCTAGGGATATTGCAGAAAAACATTCTATCATGTTACATACCCATTGTTCTGAAACACGAGAAAATGTGTATGATGTACAAAAACAGTATGGAGTTCGTCCTGTGCAGCATCTAAAAAATTTGGGATTACTTCATAAGAACATGCTTTTAGCACATTGTGGATGGATTACGAAAAATGAGGTACAAGATATTAAAAAAGCAGGGTCTAGCATATCACATTGCCCCGTGAGTAATATGAAAATTGCTACTGGTGGTTTTGCTCCAATTCCAGAATGTTTAGAAGCTGGTGTAGCTGTGGGTCTAGGAACTGATGGAGCTGCAAGTAATAATGTACTGGACATGTTTGATACCATGAAATTTTGTGCATTGATCCATAAGAATCACCGATGGGATCCACGGGTGCTTCCCGCACAAACTGTTTTTGATTGCGCTACGATACAGGCTGCGCAATGTTTGAATATGGATAAACAAATTGGGTCCATTGAAGAAGGAAAATATGCCGATATTGTCTTAGTTGATATGCATCAACCACATTTCTATCCTCAACATGATCATGTTTCTAACCTAATATATGTGGCACGGGGGGGCGATGTAGTTACAACGATTGTGAATGGTCAGTTGGTAATGCATGACCGTATGATCCAAACATTAGATACTGAAAAAATCCTTTCTGCCTCTAAAACCTGTGCTGAAGAGTTAACTAAATAAAAGAAGGGCCATTACTGGAATCCGATGTTGAATCTAGTAGGGGCTCTCATCGCATTTTTTCTTGTGATTTTCCTTATACGGAAAAAATGTAATTTTGGGGTCTCTTTACTCATCGGAGCCATTGTCATGGGCCTTTTTTCTTTACAAGAAATTGAGCCCATTGCTATTCCGAAAGCATTTATCGAAACATCATTTTATTCTTTTACCAACCAGGAATTTACCACAGGAACAATTGAGCTAGCTTTACTACTTTTTCTTATTTACATGTTGGCAAAAACCATGCAAGAAAGTGGTGCGATTGACCGGTTAATAACAAGTCTGAAAACATTATTTTCAAAAACCATGATAATTGGTATTGTTCCAGCAATCTATGGTTTAATGCCTGTTCCCGGGGGTGCACTTTTTTCAGCTCCGATGGTTGAAAAAGAAGGAAGTAAAATTGGGCTATCAAATGTTCAAAATAATTATGTAAATATTTGGTTTCGCCATATCTGGTTTACCATCTACCCTGTTTCCTCTGCTATGATTCTTTTATGTAGTACCCAAATGTTTGATATCAACATCTATGATCTTGTACTTATTCAAATCCCGATGTTTGTCGTTATGATAATAATTGGTTTTATTTTATTAAAACGATTTTCCCGGGATACACCCAAAGATAAGAAACCACACAAACGAGAATATTCTGGCCTTATTTTTCTTATTGCACCCATCATTCCATTATTAAGCTCAGCAACATTAATGCCTTTTGGCATCACTCAAACACGCACCTTTCTTATCGGTGTTCTCATAAGCATCGTATTTGTTTTAATCATAGCAAAAATCCCATTAATAAAATGGAAAACTATCTTAAAAAAAGGAGTAGGATGGAAACTACCCCTCGCAATTTTTGGCATCATGATCTTTCGAGAAATGTTTACCGTAGCACAGGTTGACAAAGTCTTAGGTAACGCAATCCAAAATATTGCGATACACCCCCTCTTACTTTTTACATTCATCCCCCTGTTTTTTGGGGTTGTTATGGGATATAACCTCGGAGCTATAGGAATTTCCTTTCCACTTCTTGCATCATTTCTTCCCTCATATATGAATGGAAATCGGGTAGCACTTGCAAGTCTGCTATATATCGGTTCCTTTGTAGGCTATCTAATATCACCATTACATCTATGTAATGTTGTAAGCAGTGAGTATATGAAAATTGATACTACACAAATGTATCGACTTTTAATTCCAACAGGATTATTTATATTAGTAATAAACACCATAATTATGAGCATCTTATTATGAACAACCACAAAATCATGGTAACAAATGGAAGATAACCATGGATCCAACGACCTTTCTCAACCAAATGAAGAAATCACAAACCTATGACCAAAACATCAAATCAATAGAATTGCTACAAACACATATCTCATATGTTTTTCTCACAGGAACCTACGCATATAAGATAAAAAAACCCGTAAATTTTGGGTTTCTTGATTTTTCAACCTTAGAAAAACGTAAACATTTCTGTGAAGAAGAACTACGGTTAAATCAACGACTCTGTCCAGATATGTACCTATCAGTTGTCCCCATAACCATAGATAATGACCACTTACGTATCAATGGAAAAGGAACCATCATCGAATACGCAGTAAAAATGCGTCAATTCCCCCAAGAAAAAATAATGACCAACCTATTAAAAACCACCGAAGTCACCAAAAAAACCATACATGACCTATGTACAACCCTCATTTCCTTTTATCAAACCAATCAAACCACCGCTGAAATAACATCCTATGGTCAATTATCAGCAGTAAAACAAAACATCGATGAAAACTTTGAACAAACAAAAAACAAAATAGGCATTACCATCACAGAAGAACAATTCTCCACATTACAACAGATCAACAACCAATTCTTCACAAAACAATATTCAGTTTTTCAACAACGAGTAAACCAGGGCTTTATACATGACTGCCATGGAGATCTTCACACCGGTAACATCGTTTTAGATAATACCATCTACATTTTTGATTGCATCGAATTCAATAAACGATTCCGATATTGTGACATCGCCTCAGATATCGGCTTTCTAGCAATGGATCTAGATTTTCTCAACCACCCCTTTCTCTCAAGCACCCTAATCCACTGCTACCGGGAACAAAGTCAGGACACCCACATATATGAACTCCTTAATTTTTACAAATGCTATCGAGCATATGTCCGAGGAAAAGTCACGGGATTCAAACTAGACGACCCACAAATAACCCCCGAAGATAAAAAAAAGGCCATTCAAACAGCACAAAAATACTTCACTCTCGCCATGTACTATGCTCGATTACTCCACCTGCAACTCACCAAAAAACACCCCATTCTATATCTCGTGAGTGGACTAACAGGAACCGGAAAATCAACCCTCGCTGAAAAAATCGCTGTAGACCATCGAGCTATCCTCATCAATACCGATATTGTTCGAAAAGAACAAGCAGGTCTTGATAAATATCAGAAACATCACGACGCCTTCAATACCGGACTTTACGTACCAGAAAATATCGACAAAACCTATGAAAAAGTTATAGAAAAAGCAGAAACAACCTTAAAACACCACCATTCTGTCGTGCTTGACGCCACCTTCGTCTATCAAAAACATCGACAACTCGCTGAAGATCTCACCCAAACCCTAAACATACCACTCATCAATATCCACTGTACATGCCCACCAGAAATTGTGAAACAGCGATTAACAAAACGACAAACCGAAAAAACCGTTTCAGATGGCCGATGGGAAATCTATCAACAACAACGCACTACCATGGATCCATTTACAAAAACCTCCACATATCTAGAATTTGATAGCAACAATGACAGTTATACCTATCGAATGAAAAAATTCAACGATCTAATAAATCTTATTAATCAGAGTGGATAACAAATGAACATAAATGGATACACCATAGCTATCGAACCAATACTAAAAACCATCAAAAAAAAAGGATATAAATATATTGCACTACAACTCCCCGAAGGCCTCAAACCCACCGCTCTCATCATTTCAAAAATGATCGAAAAAGAAACTTCTGCAGAGACATATATACTCGCAGATCCCTGTTTTGGCGCCTGTGACATTCCAATAGATCACCTCAGCACATTACACCTTGATCTTATTATCCACATCGGTCATGAACCCATACCCTCTATACCCACCCCAACCACCCCCATAGCCTACCTCCCAGCTTCAGCAACCATTAAGCTTACACCAATTATCAATAAAGTCGCCCCAATGCTAGAAAACAAACGCGTGGCAGTATTTACCACAACACAACATCTCTCAGAACTAAAAAACATATACCAAATCTTATCCACTAAAAACGTTACACTTGTTACCACACAACCATCATCACGATCACACCATACAGGACACATCCTTGGATGTGATTTCACCGCAGCAACCCAGCTTAAAGACCAAGTCGATATATTTCTTTACATTGGAAGTGGGTTCTTTCATCCCCTCGGAATCAAACTCGCCACTCATAAACCCGTGATCGCTGCAGACCCCTACTCACTAAAAATAGAACACGAGTATCTTGATCAACAAAAAGATGCTATTCTCCGACAACGATACGGAGCTATCGCGCTCGCAAAAGAATCCCAACGATTTGGAATACTTCTCACAACCAAACCAGGACAACAACGCCTTACTCTTGCACATACGATAAAAACCATGCTAATAAAAGCACAAAAAAAAGCCTATCTTTTTATAATAGACCGCATAACCCCAGACTATTTACTAGGGTTTCGAACTATTGACTGCTTTGTATCAACCGCCTGCCCTCGAATCGCCCTCGATGACTATCAGCTTTACAAAAAACCATTACTTACGCCTATTGAGGTTGAAATTGTTCTTGGTAAACGCCCCTGGGAATCCTATAGTTTTGACCAAATCATTGATACGGACACTACCATAAAATAACAAATACTAAAAACACCTGACCTATCTGGAATGCAACTATGACTCGCCTGCTGATTAACTGCTCATCACTCGATTCCTTATTAGGTGGAGGGCTAGAAAGCGGTATGATAACAAAATTCTATGGCGAAGCAGCCACTGGAAAAACAAATATCTGCCTCCAGGCAGCAAAAGAATTCATAATATCCGGTGGCTCAGTTGCCTATATCGACACCGAAGGTGTCTCAATTGAACGCCTTCGTCAAATCTGCGGAAACACACCCGTATTCAAAACCATCCTAAAAAAAATCATGTTCTACCGACCAATGTCATTTGAAGAACAACAACACATAATTACCGACATCGTAACCAAAAACGATTTTGGCCTTATAATCATTGACACCATCAACCTCTTCTACCGACTTCACCTCGACCGAGATAAAGACGACATCATGCGAACATTCAGCCGAATGGTTGCGACACTACTTAAAACAGCACGACAACAAGATATTTATATCATCATAACCGAACAAGTCTACACTGACAAAACAGGAGACATAAAACCATTCACGACTCGCGAAACAGAACATCTCGCAAAAACGATAATACTCCTAGAAAAAACTGGTGTCGGGGAACGAAAAGCAACTATTATACGCCATCGATCCGAACCAGAGGGAAACACCGCAACCTTCTTCATCAATCAGCAAGGTCTTACCACCCCGCCAAGCGAAACCAAACCCTAATTAACCAATAGATGCTATGATTAACAGTCACCATGGACAACAATGAACTTTCATACAAAATCTTACGACTTATTCAACAATCAGAACAAACGACCCCTACATTAACTAAAATACCTGCTCACTTCTACGATCAACTACAAAAATATTTACATGAACTCTCAACCATCGTATCAAATGAAACAAACCTACAAAAACAAAAACTCTATCAAGAAGAACTGAAAAATACCGAAAAAATCGGACAGCATATCTACGAACAACGTGAAAAAAAAATCGTACAAGCCGCCCTCTCAAAAGTTCGTAGTGCCACACCTGACCTCCAACAACTACTCCCCGAGGAACAAGATCTCTTCAATAAACTCGTTACTGAAATAACAAACGCACGAATCAATATACTCACACCAGCCCAAACACAAATAAAAAACACTCCTGAACCACCTACCAAAAATACATCAGATCCCATTACACAAAAAGAAAATACAAACCCGATACTTCGAATAACTCAAGATATCCCCTGTTTTGTTGGAACGGACATGATTAACTACTCATTACGAAAAGATGATGTCCTCACCGTACCCCCCGAAATGGCCGCAACATTAGTGAAACAGAATGTCGCCAAATCAATAAAATAGGACACCCTACATTTTTATATACCTTGCTTATTTACCCAATACATTCGAACGGGATATCTATGCAAAAACCACGTAAACTAAATCGGTATTGCCCCCACTGTAAAAAACATACCGTTCATGATGTCGAACGTATCAAAAAACGAAAAGCAAGTGAACTGAAACAAGGGCAACGACGATTCAGAAGAGTCAT
>JAHJFH010000249.1 GCA_018824925.1 Thermoplasmatota archaeon | reverse complement strand
ATCAGGTGTTCTGACTATTACATGAATGTCGCTCGTTTCGTGGTTCACCAGTATGGGAACTAGGCCTCTTTGAATTTCTTCTGAAGTTTTGTGAGCAACAATGGTTGTTTTTCAAAGGGATTTACTCGGAGACGTACGCTTGTAAATGAGGGGGTGGCATAATCGATAGCCCATTGGTGATCAGTACAGATGAAACGGGTGCCATCCCAGTGTACCCGGGCGTTGCAGAACACCCCACGGCTTTGTAGATATCGTGTGGGAAGCCGGAGGTCAACGTTGAAGAGGGCGTATTGGTGGAAACCACCCCATGAATCAATCATGGTTGCCAGCTGGTTGAAGGCATCAAATCGAAGTGGTTGTATCTCGAGGAGATGCTGGATTTTTGTCGAACCAAGCGTGATTTTTCCCTTGGTTGCACGCACCCGGTGTATCTGTGGAAGTTGATTAAGCATGGTATGAAGCTCTGTGCGTTTTGCTGGGGGTGCCTGGATATAGAATGTGGGATGATATGGTTCTTCAATGCGCTTTCGAGTATTGTTGCAGAGGAGCCAAGTAACCATCATGTTTTTCTGATAATCTGGGTAACTATCAATAATAAATCCAGTGCTCATGTATGGGTCACCTGATAGTTGATACTATATGATGAGAGGGGGTTTAATGAGGGAGCATAAAATCATCAAGGCATCGTTGTTTGAGGGGTATGTTTCTGAGTGTTGTAGCGCGGTGTTGTTTGACCAGATCGATGTAGACACCTTGTTCGATGTGTCGGAAACGGACGACTTCATGGGCGGTGGTGTAGATGGTTCGACGGAGGTTTCGTTGGGTTGGCACCAGGGTATGGTCACGATTGGTAAGGATGGTGATGAGTTGGTGGTAGGTAGCGAGACGGGAAAGGCGATGGAGATTGTGTTTCAGTAGTCTTTGTGCCTCATGGGATGCAATATCGGGGTCAAGGTAGAGTACAGGGAACATACCGATGAGAAGGGTACGTGGTTGATAACGGTCGATGAGGGGTTCAAGTTGTTCCTGGATAAGGGTGGTGAGTTGGTGGAGGGTGAACGCGCGGCTGATGCGGACATGGGAGAGCACTTGATGTTGGTCAAGTTCCAGTTGACGGGCGTACCGGGCGATGTGGTATGGGTTTGCAGCCATGCCACCGTCGATATAGATGGTATCACTGTGGAAGGTCCGGTAGGTGGTGACGCAGAGCCGGTAGGGGAGTTGGTTGATGAGGGAGCTGTTACCATCCACCATCGTGAGTTCTCCTGCTTTGAAGCCCCCGAGGAGACGGTCAAGCTCGACGATACCAGAGAGAACAACGAGTTCAGGAGCCCAGGCATGTTGTGATTTCTGTAGGGTTGCGGGCGAGTGATGAAGGGTGTATGTGGCAAGATGAGGGGTCATGGTGAAATGCTCCTTTTGAACATGGTTGGGTGATAGAATGATGTGATGGAGACCAGTGGTTATAAAGCTCTTCTGGAGAGAAATGAAACTATTGTTGTTCATAGAGGAATAAAAAGGGGCATGTGAGGGAAGGGAGATGGAGCATAACCCGCCGGTCAGCGGTGTGATTACCGGGGAGGACTTATTACGACCATGGAGGAATGATAGGCGTGTTAAGACCGATGTGTCTAGGTAGTGTTTCCCTTCCTCACCATAATAGGGGTGGGGCTTTGTAGTATATAAATATATTTGGGAAAAGTGTCATCATAGTGGTTCTGCTGGCCATTTTTTTGGTGATAAGTTATTTATTATTAGTTAACATCCTTACTGGGTAGGTATTTGTTATGGGTTCATATGCTATTTTGGTATATGGGTATAACCGAAATGCTGCTGGGATGATTCAAGAGTATCTGAGTCGTGTGATAAAGGAACCAGTACGATTATTTAGTGCGACGGGTCAGGAATCAAAACGAGTTAAACAACTACTTTCTGACCAAGTAGAAGAAGTATTTGTTGATTCATCCCCAAAATTTGTTATGTTCCTTGGGTTTTCAAATGATGAGATTCATAACTCGTTAGATCAGTTTCATATGGTACAGGATGTTGATCGACCAATTTTTTGTGGGTTGACTCAGGATAATATGGAATGGACGATAGAAGAGTTACTTGATCATTTAGTAAAAGAGCATCAGCATTGGTCACAACAATAAAATATGTGTATTAATAATTAGAAAAAAATTAGAATGTTGTTGTTTACATGATACGTTCAATCATTTCTAAAACAAATCCACTGTCATCAATAACATAGCGGGCAATACCTATTTTTTTGGCAAAATTCCGCATTTTTTTTACCGAGAGAAATCGTTCAAAGTTTGATCCTTTTTGAATGACATCTAGTTCAAGGACACAATCAGCAAGTCCCTCCATTTTTCGTTCAAAGAGTTCACCATGTATTCCTTTTGTCATCACAAACATAAGTACTCCCTGTTTTTTTAGGTTGTTTATTTTTGAGGCATAAATTGTTTTAAGGACATCCTCCTGAGTATATTGACTGAGGAAAAAATCGAGTGTATTTATGATGATGATATGTCCTGCTTCGATATTTTTTATGGTGTTTGATACCACGGCAAGAAAATCTTCTTCGCCAGTGACGGTGGAAGGCATACCAACAGAACCAAGTTCAATAAGTTCCTTGAGTTTGAGTTTTGATCGTTGTTCATAGATGCTAACTCGT
>JAHJFH010000248.1 GCA_018824925.1 Thermoplasmatota archaeon | reverse complement strand
GTGATCCTTCTGTAAGTAGGGTTCTCCTTGGTAGATGTACATATGTCCCACTTTGATGGTTTATCATGAATTGTCTTATGATAATCACCAGAAGGGACATATGTCCTGTCCTAACACACAAGTATCTTTTTTATCCTCCCCAAATCTTTATGTACTACTATGAATAGTACATAGTGTAATTACCTGTTTCTATCCATCTTTATGGATAGGGATAACGGAGGATGTTGCTATGGGTATAGCCAAGGGTAAAAAAGATATATCTCCCGGGAAGAAACCTGCGCCTTTAACAAAGAAGGAAAGAAAGGAACGCAAGAAGAAGAGAAAAGAAAAACATGTCCCGCGGTGAATGATAACGCAGATATGGTGTTAGAGGGGTGTGGTGATATATTCTTCAAGGATATCGTGTAGGTATTATAATGATCTGCTGTATCTAATTTCTCTTTTTATAAACTCAATTATTTTTATATTCTTTTTGTCAAGGGTATAGATTATGCGATATTCTCCTATTTGTAATCGATATTTTTTGGGGTAAGTATTTTGTAATAGTCGTATGTCGTACTGTGGTCGAGGTGTTATGGGATCTTTTTGCAATTCCTTCAAATGATTTTTTACGTTATTTTGTGTGTTCTTAGGTAAAGTGTGAAATGATTTTTGGAATGTTCGAGATACAAGAACGGTGTAGGTCATTGTTTTCACAGTTCATCTAGGGGGATGAATTCGTCCTTCGTAAGAATTTTGTTCCAATGGTCATCAATTTTTTTCCAGGCATAGCGTTTGATAAGTTTTTTGATGATGGTATCATAGGTTTCTCCCTTGGTTCCAAGTTCGAGGAGGGCTTTTTTTGTTTGTTGGTTTATTGAGATGGTGGTATTGGCCATATTCTATCACATTTTATAAGTATTATAACAATTATGATTATTGTAATATTTATAATTTTTTTCTGTGATTACTTTCCTTGGGATAAAAAAGCTTTCGTGTTTAGAACTGTTCAGCGGTGATGTTCATTTCATCACTTATTGTGACAACGTAGGTGACGGTATCTCCCGCGGTTGGATATGATCAGTGAAAATAAAGGTTTTGAGGGCGTGCTGTTTATTGAAGGTGCCATCGGGGTTAAGGTTTTGTTTGATCATGGTATTGTTGTAAATTGAGAAAGTGAGGATTTAGGAGGTGCTAGTGCCTTTATTGCCAATTTTTTATGAGAGAGAGCATTTTTTGGGTGGGGGGACTAAATTTTTTTGAGTACTTGATTAATTTTTTTTTATTTAATTCATCAATAGCCATATCATGTACTAATGATGCAAGACCCACTGTTGTAAGTGTCGTGGTACGAATATTACGAAGATAGATAAGATCAAGGAGTGCTTTTTCAGGTTCTGCGGTTAGTACCGTTCCCTGTTGTTGGTAACCCCAAAAAAGAGATCGGTTGATTTGATGGTATTCATAGAGGGTTTGATTGGTTTTGTAGGTGTAGGGGAGTTTGGTGGTCACCAGGGTGATGGTGTAGACGGTTTGGCTGAGGATACCGTGTTTTGAGAGGGCGTATTCCATGGAAAGGTATGAAGGATAGCGGATGATCATGGCGGCTTCTTCAAGGCTTGGTGTGGTAAAGGGATTAGCATACAATCCGCGTGTTATTCGTGCGAGGATATTGGCGTTTACCAGACGGGTGAGTTGTACCGTGAGTGAGGGTTTGTTTTGTCCGGTTATTTGGATGAGGTCTGCTAATGAGAAGATTTTTTTTTCTTGGTGTTGTTTGAAAAAGTGGAGCCATTCGTCGATTTTCATACCATTTCACTCGCTGGGTTTGATATTGTTTACTTGTTCTATGAGGTGTGCAACCGTAGTTATGATGCTATCGAACATGATACTATATTGATTAAGGATTGAAAGTGGTAGGAATCGCTTCATTTCATTAGCTAGTATGGTGGTTCCTTCGTCTCTGATGGTCAGGGTTGCAGTCAGAAGGGCGTGTTTGAGGGTTGGTGATGGTGTTCCGTAATCGTTTGCTTTTTGGAATACAAGATCCCAGGGGGTTATGAGGTGGTGTTCTGTTGTGAGGAAGTAGATGTCCCAGAGGTCTCTTCCTTTGAGATAGGGGCGGAGTCCGACGGCTACGATTTTGTCTGCTAAGATTTCGGTGGGTTCTTCGACGCGAACAACTGGGTTTAGTGGGGGGTAGATGAGGATTCGTGGTATATTGTGATGGGAAGGGATTGATACTAGTTCAATGTGGATGCGAAGGCATTGATCTGGGAGGTCTGCTTGTGTTCTGAGGATGAGTCGTTGGAGTTCTTTGGTGTTCTTTTGTGTAGTAAGGGTTGTTTTTGTGAGGAATGGGAAGCTGTTCATGACAAAGGATGATATTTTTGTGATGTTTTGGGTGAGATCATACGGGGTTGTTTTATGGTGGAGAACAAAGTCGAGGTCTTCTGAGAAGCGTGGGTTATTGTAGAAGAGTTTTAGTGCGGTTCCTCCTTGGAAGACGAGGGTGGTGAAGGCGCCTTCACGGCTGAGGGAGGTAAGGATTGCTTTTTGGATCTCTTCACGAAAGAGTTGATGGGGGTTTACACCTGCTTGGGTGCTGTGGGTGATGATGTCATCCCATTGCATTTAATCCACTTCGTTAATTTAACATATTTGTTAAGTTTTTAAAATGAATATATGGTTGTTTGGTATATATAATTATTGTTTGTATGATTAAATCAGAGGATATAGCTACGGGGTATTGTGTGCATATTATTTGTTTACATCTCTTTTCAAATGGTAATTATCGGACTTCAATACTTGCTGCTGAACATTTTTTATTAGAAAATGGTTACAAAATAATTATAAAAAAGAGATCTAGTGTACTTTAGCACAGTATTTAATCATTTGACGTTTTGATTCGACAAGTTCAATGATTTGTTGTCTCTCTTTTGGATTCATATGTTAAGAATT
>JAHJFH010000247.1 GCA_018824925.1 Thermoplasmatota archaeon | reverse complement strand
TGATCATGATATACCTGCGGGCATATCCTATTTAGTGGCTATTGGATCAGGTGATGCCAGCTATTATGCAGAGGACACATTGGGTAGAAAAACCGGTATGGTAAATGGACTTCTTGTTACAGAGATCCCTAATTCAGCCCCAATAGTTGCTTTGGCAAACGCAAATCCCTCTGATGATCTGATGCTGTATTTGCCTGAACATGCGGAACTAACTTTCTATTTTGATACAACACATGAAAATGGTGACTATACCTTTTCATGTCACAATGATAACTCAACCCATTCTCTGACGAATAAAACAATCGTAAAAAACACTAGGGAAACACTCAAGATGATACCACGGCAAACAAACGGAGATTATGAAATCGGATTAATAGGCGCCGGTGATGAAAATTATTCGATAAAAATAACTAAGGAATACCAGGATACACAAGGAAAAATGATTGGACGGGAATATACAGTCTATAAGAATTCGACTAATGATAATGAGGATGTACGAATATGGGTGAGCGATGATAAGGAAAGCCTTGTTATTACCAATACTGATGATGACATGGTTTTTGATGTTGAATTTAAAAGCACTGAGGCGTTGGAAAATATTGCGTATATCCCAACATCGAGAGGAGTGGTTACGGTATTAAAGAATCAGGGGTCAACAGTTACTCCAGATAAGTGGGATACTACTGAAACACAAGCTCGTATAACTGTTGCAAGAAGGAAAAACACCCCGGGTTTTGAGGCGGTATCGCTTGTTTTTGTGGTATCGATACTGATTCTGATTCATCGGAGAAGATATACAAAAAAATAGTTCTGATTCTTACTAAAATCATATCCTATGATTTGGTAATTAGAAGCATGGTTTTCAAAAGAGAGAAAATCATAATTTACAGATAAAGATTATTTTTCTTTTACTAATCTAATGAGTTCAATTATCTTTTTTTCATCCATTTCCTTTAATGAATATACTTTAATGTGTTTCATTGTTTTTCCAGTACCTTCAAACAATGTTTGTTCCTTTTTTGATAATCCTTTTAATGAAAAACCTAAATTAACATGGTCCTTTAATGCTACGATATAATATTTTCCACAGGAATCCTTTTTTGTGTAACCATAACAAGGGACCCCGACTCGCATTTCTTCATTGATTTCAGGAACTGTTGTTAGAATAATCTTCCGTAATTTCTGAAGGATTTCCTTTAGCGGAGATTTTTGTTTTTGTATATATTCAACGACCTTCTTATCCATATATATGAATAAAGGGCTGTCTGATTTAAGATTTACTAAAGATCACGTTCAGACCCCGTTGTGTTTCAAAATTCATCCAGGTATTAGAATGGTGTTTGTTATGGGTGCCATATTTTGGTACCAAGTGGTAGTATTGTTTTACCCGCTATATTGTTGAGAAGAATGGCCATTGCGGTATAAAATGAGGTTACTGAGGTGAGGAATAAAAATATTCCCGCGGGAACTGCGGTCATGTCATAGAGGTAATGTGGTATTAATGCGATGACGGCAAGATCAACACATAGCAATATGATGAACAGCATTTTATTTGTCATGAGTGAAGCGATAGTGGCGATTAAACTGAAAATGAGGATGGCGATTAAACCAAATCCATAATGTTCTATGGAAAATGCAACGCCGGTAAATATGGTGATACAGAGGGTGAGTGCTATTGCATACATAGTCATTGAATAGGTGGTAAAAACTGTTGCACCAAATATGTTGTTTCGTTTGAATTCTATGGTTCCTGCTATGAGTTGTGCGGTGGCACCAAAGAAAAGAATCCAGGGGATCATCAGTGATTTTGCTGCAGAGGATACAAAACCCAGATCAGTTGATGCAAGGACAAGAGCTGCGACTGCCAGTCCTATTAAACCTAAAGGAGCTGGATCAGCAATATGCAGAGGCAGATTTGTTTCAGATTTGACACTGTTTTTTTCTTTCATAGAAATCATGGATTTTCCCAGGTATCATGATTTATTACTAAAACCTTATCTTTTATTAATCATTTGATATGCACAGTGATTAGAGAGTTAGAGTCGAATCTAATTTTATAATCTTGATATCAAAATATATGAAAAAATATACTAGGTAACGTTGCAATACATAGCAGAGAATTTTATTTATTTTAAAAAAGAAAAAGAAGATTTTTTTATGGTAGCATTGATCCAGTATAGGCATCTTTTATGAATGGATCGACTTTGATGCCGTAGTTTCTGGCCCAGCTTTTCATCTGTTGGACTGCATAGGCACCATCGTCTTCGAAATTGTCGAAGTTTTGGGCATCCCATCCATCCATTTGAAAGTAGGTAAAGACGCCGTTTTGCATACCGCTATCGCCGTCATATGATAGTCGTCTATTGCTGGCAAATGCACCGACTTTGTTAGTATCTATAAGGCCTTGGAAATCACCGATTACACATGCGTCGAATGCGAAATAGATGTGTGGGCTTTCTGAGCTGTCAAATTTTTGTTCAAGCCAGCCATGCGTCATGTAGATGAGGTCTTGTGATATGATGCAGGAGCCATAATTTGCGTATTTTGCTCCGTGACCTGAGTAGGTGAATACGACATAGTCGTTTCCATCTTCATTTGCTAATAAAGTAGTAACTGCGGCATCGATGGTGTTTGCGGTTGCTTGATTATCGGTTAACATGGTGACGGTGTATCCATGTCCTTGGAGGAAGTTTTTCCAGTCTTGTGCATCGTCATCGCAATATTGGAGGTCATTGCCTGTGCCTTGGTAATCTGAGATACCGATAACAAGTGCATATTTCTCTATAGGGTTGGTTCCTCCGCCATTATCAACGGTAACAGTGATGGTATCAGAATCGGTGAGTCCTCCGCTATCCGTGGCTTCTGCGTAGATGATATGGGTGCCATCGATATAGCTTGTTGTATCCCAATTGTAGGAATTTGCAGATATGATAAATGAACCATCGATGTAGATATCAGCGGTTAATGTTCCATCTTCTGCATCTGTTGCATCCACCGTAATTGTAATGGTGCCTGTTACTGTTACACCATTATTTGGATTTGTGATGGTTACAACAGGGGGTGTGTTTCCACCACCACCATTATTTACCATTACTATAATGGTATCAGTATGTCCTTTTGCTGCGGCTTGAATCGTATGAGATCCATCAGAATAGCTGGTGGTGTCCCAATTATATGTTAGACCAGTTCCCACTACCGTTCCGTCGATAGTAATGGTGGGATTATCACTTGAATTAATAGTTATGATTACTGTACCACTTACTGTTGCTCCATCAGTAGGATATGTAATAATGACATAACTCCCTGGTTTACCCCTTGAGTTAGGTACATTCTTTAAACCTTGTTCAGTTAAAATGGGGATTATTTTTCGATCCTCATGGTATTTTCTTGCTTTGAAGGTGAATTCTATAGGTTCATTTTCACTGACTATCTGGGGAAGCATGCTTATTACAAACATTCCTACGATCAAAACAATCACTATTTTTTTCATATTTTTCCCTCTGTTCATCACATTAAACTAATATTAGATATAAAGAATTAATTTATAAAAGTTGATACTTAAATCCTACAAATGCTATCTAAAACCTGCTACTTCATATTGTGAAATC
>JAHJFH010000246.1 GCA_018824925.1 Thermoplasmatota archaeon | reverse complement strand
GTGATCCTTCTGTAAGTAGGGTTCTCCTTGGTAGATGTACATATGTCCCACTTTGATGGTTTATCATGAATTGTCTTATGATAATCACCAGAAGGGACATATGTCCTGTCCTAACACAGAGCGGTATACAACTTGTGTACGGTAAAGCTCAAATACTTGAACCATATGCTGTATCTTGTAGTGAATTTGTATGGCAAAAGAAAAGAAAGGTGAAGGTTTTCACTCTGGTGCAGGGTTAATTCGTTATTTTGATGCCGAGGAGAAAACTGCGCTGAAGATCCCACCATGGTTTGTTATTGTTCTTTGTATTGCTACAATGGTGATTGTTACTGCTGTGCATTTATGGCAGCCCCTTTAACAATAAATAAATATTGATTAATGGTGACCAATTTTTTTCAGAGGTTATTTTTTATAATATTCAAAAGTGGCTTTTCGTGCGATGTTAAGAGCTTCGGCGATATTGTCTCGATTTGGGCCGCCTGCTTGGGTTAGTCGTTGTTTACCACCGCCGCTACCTCCGAGGAGGTTACCGATTTTAGGTGCAATAGTGCGAAGATCAATATTGACATTTTCGGAGGCAGCTGAGGTTATTTTTGTACCATCAGAGAGATGAACGATATAGTTGGGTTCACTGATTATTGCACCCGCGGTGGTTGTTGGATCTTGGTTTGTTGTTCCTATGATGAGGTGGTAGGATGTTCCGGGAATGGGTACAGCTAGTGATTTTAATGTGTTAAGTTCTTCGTTTGATACCTGTTTTTTTTCTTTTTGTTGTTGTTTCCAGGTGTTGAAGAGATGATTGACGGCTTCGCTAAGATTGTGTACAGTATGCTGTGTTTTTTGGGGTGTGATTTCTTTGAGAAATCGGGTGATGGTGCGTTCAAGTTGCGTAATGGGTACCGAAAACAGTGTTGATGCGGTGTGGAGTTGTTCGGAGATGTGTTCATGGTTTTGGATGCAATAGTGTTCTTTTAGTTGTTGTATTACGGTTTCATAAAGGGTTTGTTCTTCTTGATGATATTCGTCGACTTTTTGCCCGGCTGCGAAAATGATACGGTTGACACCATCTTGGATGCGTTCTGTTTTTATTATGCGGATTTTTTCAACTTCCTGGGTATTGTTTAGATGGGTTCCTCCGCAGGCTTCAACATCGATACCGGGGATGTCGAGTACCCGAATATTATTTCCAGGGGGGACGCCTCCTTGATATAGTCGAAATCCGTAGCTGCGTTCAGCTTCATTACGGGTTAAGATTTTTTTATGGACAGGTACGGCTTGTGTGATGAAGGGGTTTGCTAGGTCTTCAATTTGGTGACATTCGTCTTTGGTGAGTGAGCGGTAATGGGCATAATCAAATCTGGCATCCTGGATACCTAGCTGTGATCCTGCTTGCCAGATATGTTCCCCCAATATTTTCCTGAGAGCTCCGTTAACAAGATGTGTACCGGTATGGTGTTTCATGAGGGTGTATCGATGATCCCAGTCGATGCTTCCATGGATGTGGGTACCCTTGGAAATATTTTTGGTAATATGGTGTATTATTGCTTTCCCTTGTTTTTCAACCATGGTTACGGGTATAGTTTCATTGTTGTAGTTGAGGGTACCGATGTCTCCTGGTTGACCGCCTCCATCTGGATAAAAAGCGGTTTGGTCGAGTATGACTTTGTATCCTTTGGGTGTTGGTTTAGTCCAGATTATTGCTGCATCAAAATTTTTTATATAGTGATCTTGGTAGTAGAGTGCGTTGGTTTCGGGTAGATCTTGGGGGGTATCCTCGATGGTGTCCTGGGGTTGTTCATGTGAGTGTAGTTCAGCGATCATAGAGTCAAAATTTTCTGGTATTTTTATTGAGTGGCCTTCTTGTTCTGCTATGTTTTGAACGATGGTTGGTGGCATCCCGTGGGTATCATAAAGGGTGATCAGGGTTTGAGTATCAATGGTATGATTCTCTGTGAGGATGCGTTTTACCATGAATTCACCTTTCGTTAATGTATCATGGTAGCGGTTTGTTTCTAGATCAAGGATGGTTTCAATATTGTGTTGTTCGTCGGAAAGGGAGGGGAAATCTGTTTTAAGGATTTCAAGCTGCATAGCGACGAGTTCGTGAAGGGGGGTTTTTAATTTTAGATATTCTATAAAACGAAGAGCTCGACGTATGATTAATCGAGCAAGGTACCCGGATTTGACATTAGATGGAACAATGCCGTCACCAAGCATGAACGCTAGACATCTGGTGTGATCAGCGAGGGCATATATTTCGGATTTGGATTGAGAATTTGTATTATTAATAAGATAGGATACTATGCTTGGAAGGACTGTTTCGTAAATTGTTTGTGTTCCTTGGGTTGCCCATGCAATTCGTTCGAGACCATAACCGGTATCAACAATATTGAGTGGATTTTGGGTATATTGAATGCCTTCAATGGGAATGGTGCCCGTGGGGTCTTGTTTCATGTTCATAAATACGAGTGTGGCGATTTCAAGACCTCCTGCGAGGACTTCGATACAGGGACCGGCGTTACCACCACCAATCCATAGGTGTTCCTTGTAGTTGATCACATCTCGTGGAATACCTATGCGGGTCCTAAAGTATTCATCGCAATAATGTACCGTTGCTTCTTTCCAATAGATTTCATCTATATTTTTATTAAAAGCATGATGACCCATCATCTCAAACATGGTTAAATGGCGACCGCTATGACCAACCTCTTCTAAATCGTTAAGTCGGATACACGGTTGTGAAATGACGAGGGGGTTGGCTGGTGGTGGAACCT
>JAHJFH010000245.1 GCA_018824925.1 Thermoplasmatota archaeon | reverse complement strand
CATTCGTTTTAAGACTATCATCCCATCCTGAACTAATTTGGTGAGATACATCCCAAATCTCACCTCCTGTATGTGGGATGATAGTCATTCTATAAAAAAAGGATTTCTACATCCCCCAGCAGATATCACAAATGGTAATGAACCTATTATTAAAATAATACAAAAAATGATGCTGACAATTTTTCGGTATATCATCATTAACAACCTCAGTTTATGAGGGATATCCCCCTATTTGTAAACTGGGATCTCCCAATAATGTAAATTCCTCAACGGTTTTACAATCCAATTTTTCCATCATCGGTGGAAATGTTTGTATGTAATCAATTAATGTCTGCATGTGGGCCTTACCAAGGATTGTCATATTATTGATGCCGTAATTTTTGAAGAATTGTGTGTTAGCAAACCCAGAGAAAAACTGTACACAATCGGGAATTCCATCTTCATTGTAATCACCCTCTGCAAACCAATCGAGACCAGTATATGCCATAATAGCAACCCCGCCGCCACCGATTTTCCGCGTTAATCGCCAGGCCCAACATTCAGGAACCCATTCCATATAGTAAAAACGACTCCGCCAATACCGATTAGTACCTTCAATGAACCCTTTTATAAGACCTTCTTCATCAACAAATCGCTTAATCATTCGAAGCCAATCATGTGGGATGTTCAAAAGCGTAACATTAAATTGACCATTATGACAGCCACCGATAACAGTAACTGGGGTTTTATCTCCATTCATTAATCTGGGCATATCATTGTTATCCAATCCGGTGATCCATGTATGATTATCAGGTGGGTGGGTAGACCATGTGCTAGGGTTACCATGACCATCAAAAAATAAAAAACCACAGCCATCATTTATTGCTGAGACTACGTCATCTGGACCAGTGAGCGTTCCATCTGAGGTCCATAGCGTTACATTTTCAAATCCTGGGAGATATGAAATAGCAAGTTTATTTTCTTCTTCACCCTCATTAAAAATATATCCCGGTGCTGAATCGCCCCCTACAGCTATAATTCGTTTAAACCATGGTTGCCCATAGGTACTCGTTTCGTAGGTTATGATCTTATTAACCATCTGTTGTGCCTCAACTGTATTTCGGCAGGGTAGACGCCCAACTGAAAGATCGGGTACTAAATCAATTATATCTTTTGCATCATTATTCCATTCTGCAAAAACGCCATTGCCATCAGGATCCCAATCGGAAAAGTTACCGTCTCCATCATAAATATCAGCAAAATATAGGTCACTTAGATACCGGGACTCAAAATTTGAATCATCATCAAGATGTGCATATCGAACGGGTACATACCAATCTCGCTGTTGCCCTTTCATACCACCAAAGAGAAGCACATATTGAATACCAGTTGTTTCCAGTTGATCCTTAATACAATATTTCAGTTGTTCAGCAGGATCTCTACCTTCATAACTGGCAAGTATCTCCTCAACAGTTATCATACTAGTATTAATTCCTTGTTCAATTTTATGATCAACTAAAGATTGCGCTTTGTCAGAAAAACTATCTGGTGTGATAATTAACAAATCCATTGTATGTGGAAATATCATTTGATGTGCAGGTGCTCGGGTACATATTTTTATCTGTGACTCGTCTGAAATTAGTACAGTCTGTTCAGAATTTATATATTGTATAGGATAGAGATAGATGGATACAATTAGTTGAATGCAATTTGAAACACAACCCGTTGAAATAGTATAATCAAATTCCTGATCTGGAAATATTGTATCATATGAAATTTCTATGCTATCCTTGTTGTCATCTAATTCATTCGTCTTAGGTAATGGTTGTGCAGCTCGTTGAAGGGGTGCTGAAAGTACAAATTTATGAATGGTATGATAGGTGACCTCAATGCTATCGATTTCTGTTCCAAAGGGATAGGTATAGGTCTGTATGACAATTGGTAAAAGCGGTTTTCCTGGTGTGCTAACCCATGAATCAGCTGAATCATATTGAATTGTCGTGGTTGATGCTTCTTTGAAACGTGGTTGGTTAAACACAACGTGATCCATGATTATTTGTTGTATGTCTTCTGATGCAGTACCTGCCTGAAGCCCCATAGAAATAAAAAGAGCAATAATTATTAGTGATACGATTTTTTTCATCGATCCTTATCTCCTTAATTATTTTTTTAATGTATATCTTTCTTAATTGGGAAGGGTAACTGGATTACATTGTACTTTATGGATTTTATATGTAATTTGTATCCTTGAGCACACCGTGTACTTCACCGTTTGGTAAGGTTGCATCTATTTTAATGAGATTGCCAACTATTGGTGCATAATAATATTCAAAGAAACTTCCAAATATTGAGGTAATTTTATATGCATTGAAGGTTCCAGCAGGAACACTTACCGATTCGGTGCCATGACAATGAAATGCAAAGGGTGTCCAGGTATAACCTGTGGTAAAGGTTACGGGAAAGCTTACTAAACCAAAGATTCCGCCAATGTTTGCTCGCATTACGATATCAACTGTTGGTAATGCCCAGAATTTATTGGTACCTAGTGGAAAGTCGAATACTGGGAAAACCGTGCTTAAATCACCATCAATTGATATTTTAAAGGGAATGGGAAGTGCAAAGGGTAATGGATCGATCCTAGCCATACTAATCCCACGGATCTCTGCGGTAATATCCTTAACTTCTAGACTTGATTGAGTGAATAATAATGTTCCAGTCATTCGTGTGAGTGCAGGTGTTAACGTACCCTCAACATATATTGTTGCTGAGGATGAGGCAAAATAGACAATATAGTCTGCGTTAATTTCTCCTGTAAAACTGATTTCATAATCTGATCCGGCAGTACTGGATACCGTCCAGGTAAAATCATCAATAGTACCATCGAGAAAGAGTTTCTGACCGGTAGCTGAATAATCAACCTTAAAATCATTTAACGTGTATATCCATTGATCACCTATGGCCCAAATCGGTACATCATCATCAAATGATAGTGGTTTTTTTCCCTCGTTCGATAATACAGAATTTGCGCTAGCAAAGCTGCCAAAGCACAAGAGAGGTACGATCGCAAGGTAGACAAGGTATTTTTTCATATTTTTTCCCCCTGTTAATTAATATTTTAATTTATGAAAATATATGGTTCGTTACTATATTAATATTTCTTTACAGTTGTATCAAAATAAAACACAAGCTTTATATCTAGCAATTGTAATAATATAGATGGAATGCCGCGAAACCAGCAACACAAACAAAAACTAGACCAAAAACGAACGGAATGGCGAAAAACACACCGAACGCTTAACGGTCGTATCATTCTTTATTCAGATAAACCAGCGGAGCATATCAATGCTCGTGGCAGCAAGGTATTTAACTGGTTCTGGAAAAAAATATTATTAACTTCTGAACCTCAACATATACCTGCTATAATTTCTGGGTTAAAAAATAATTTAAAAAATGAAAAGGATTCAACAAAAATACGAGTTTTTCGAACCATGATTGGGATGGCTGAGGATGCGTATCAATTTAAGAATTTAGAAAATATTCTCGAATATGATAACGAATTACAGCTTGAAACCAAACCTATTTACAACGCTGATGACGGGGTCCTTTATCGGGATGGTAAGGTGTTTACAATCGATTTTAATGAGGATGAAACAGCAATTCTCATTAGGGATATTGAGGGGATTATTATTGACGCTTTAACAGCTGATGAAACTGACAAAGAATATGATTCCAAGATGCATCGAAATGCTGTGTATAAAGATTGGAAGTATATGGATTAAAAACCGTTCGCCAACATATAATATAATGAGGGAAGGGTAACATTGTTTTTTTAAGCTGTTTTAATTGGTATTACCCAAGTCATGTTTTTACAATCATATCATCTCAATACCATAATATTTTTTCGTTGATTGACGTAAATAGCGTCGTAAAGTATTTATATATGTTACAAAATTATTACATTTAGTGTGAGAGATGAGAATTCTGTTTGAGGATGACTGGGAAACTACAAGGTTTTATCTATTAACCCTATCTGGCGCATTTATATTCGCAATGGCATTACGCCTTCTCTTGGGTTAAACATTAACATTATTTTTTAAAATTCAAATCTCTTTGAATATAATTTATCAAGTATAAAAGATCGTATCGTTGATAGATCAGAATCAAGATAAATTGCCCCAATTATCGCCTCGAGAGTATTCGCTAATGTTTTAGGATTTTCTGACCCCTGCTGTTTGACCTCTCCTTTTCCCAATAACAGATAACGACCAAGACATAATTCAACAGCCATTTCAGCTAAAAATTTATTATTAACTCCAAGAGATCGACGACGGGTTAGCTCTCCCTCCGAAAAATATTTATTTGTCGTATAGAGCTGCTCAGCTATAACAAAATTTAGAATACTATCACCCAAGAATTCCAGACGTTCATTGTATTCAACTGGTTGCGCTGCTTCAAAAGCATACGTCTTATGTGTAAGCGCTGACCTAAGTAACTCCTTATTTAGAAAAGTGTATCCTAAAACCTTCTCCAGATTTTTCAAAGAATGTTTCATCAAAAAAGGATATAGAAAAACTCCCATATAATTAATGTCTTAAATCCTGCGGAAGAAAAGGTAAAAGAGCAGAGACAACAGATATGTCATCAAGTACCTGCAGAAGCATAGAATAAGATGTTATTGGCCGGGCGTTCATAATACGAGTAGCTCGTTTTTTTCCAATACCCGGTAATGCCTCAAGTGTTTCCTTTGGTATTGCGTTAATATCTAAAGGAAAAGGTACTGCTGTTACTGATCGATATCCATGACCAATAATCATTACTGATAAAAACTGATGAAGTGGAATATTACCAGGAATACCAACCAAGAGGGGATAACTTCCTAATTGTCGAGCAAATGTTAGATGACCATCGTATACTTCTGTATAAACATCGGTTAATACCGTTCCAAGGGGCACCAATCGTTGTAGTAACGGTTTTTCTACGGTAGTTTGAATTTGCTTTTTTAGATGCTGAAACAAAGCATGATTTCTCTTCATGGTTCGTATACCACTCAATTCTATCCTTGTCCCCGGCAAAGGAAGAACCTGCCGAAGATTAATTCTGCGAACTAATAAGTTAATTTCTACAAGCTGCTGTAAAAACTCAAGGGTTAACCGATAGGTGCGTTTTGATTCACTTTTAAGGCCAAACACAAAATTCAAACCTGGAAGAAGTTCAGGTAAACCATTTTTTCCTCTTTGTGACCCTATTTTATTTAATAATCTAATTGCTTGCATAACCTCCTCTGGTGAAGCTTTAAGATTATTATCAGTAATCACCCGTGTATCCACACTTTCAACACCGAGCGCAGCAACATCACCAGCGGTATGATACTTAATGATTAATTGGGCAATCCTTGTAGATTCCTCAGGATATCGTGCAAGTACCCCAGGGTTTGCATTATCAATATGCAGCGTTTTAATATCAGGTGCGACCTCTCGGATACCTTTGAGTAATTTCTCTATTGCTTCAGGATTTGGTCGAGGAAACTCTTGTTTTTCAGCATCATGTGCTTGATAGGAAAAAAAACAGGGTTGGTTTCCCAGACGATAATGAAACAAACCTGTTGAGTATAAACCATGAATTTCAGCAATAATATCGTTGTATGGTCGAAATTGTGGTGATCCCTTAAGTGACTCAGCACAAAAGGAACACCCACCAACAATACTCCGTGAACATCCGCGGTAGGTCTCAATTTCAGCAATAAGATAATCTGGAAAATAGGGATGTTGTGTAATAATTTGTGACCCACGAACCGCAAAATTTCTTATATCCGAGGGATTATGGCGGCAATCTGACTCAACAATCGCATTAACAGCAAAATTAGATTTTATAAGTTGATGTATTACAATCTCTGGATCACCGGTGATAATCATATCAAAAATTTCAGATAATAAATCCAATCCCTTGGTGGCTCTTCCACCACCCACACCAAATCCATACCGTGCCGATGGCCCACATAATATCGTAACCGTTTTTGTAAGTCCTTTAAAAAAATATTGAAGCTCACGAAAGCTAACCGGAAAACCGGCAAGATATCTCCCCGGAACTATAGCACCAGCAATAACGATAATACAATCATAACAATTGAATTTGGAGATGTTATAGGTATCATTTCTTAGTTGATCAATGGTTTTATATACGATATGAATAGAATGATCAGCATCCCAAATCGCTCCCGCAATATAACGAGGATATGGGCTAATATACGGAGGGACGCCAAGACATGTTGGCTCATCAACATACCCGTCAATAAGTAGTATTGACATCATATTCTGTCGCAATACAATATACCTAACTATAAGAGTCTTACTTCATAATCTCAAATTATTTACTACATTGCTTGCATCTCTAAAGTCCCAGTTCTTTGGTAATAGGACCTTTTTCTTTATCAACTCAAAATGAGATCTTGGGTTGGAAAACGTACATACATCGAAATTATATATACTACCTGCATATTACCTATTTCGGTAATATGTTACAACCATTACCCGATTGGGTTTCCAAACACAAGCGAAAGGGCATCGCCGTAGAGAGGCGAGGCGATAGCTATTATGCCAGCCGTGTGACCTCAGTATGGGATCCTAAGAAGAAAAGAGCCCAGAAGAAAACCCTCGAATACCTTGGCAAAGTCACCCCTGGAGGGATTGCTCCATCCAAAGGTAAGCGAGAGCCTAAAATTGGTGGCGTACTTGAAGCAGGTAATTTCGTCTATCTTGAGAACTTTGCTCGCCACTTGTCAGAACCATTATCTGAGTGTTTCCCGGATGACTGGCAGAGTATTCTCGCAGCTGCAGCGATAAGACTCTGTTATAGGGAGACCTTCGGTCGAATGCGGGTCCGCTATGAGACCAGCTTCGCAAAACGACTGTGGCCTGAAGCCGCCCTTAGCAAGAATAGCCTCAGCGAGCTTCTAACCCGGTTGGGACGACAATGGCCTGCCCAACGGGATCTTTTTGCTCGGATGGCAAGTGGTAAGAAGCACATGGCCATCGACCTTAGCCATATTTTCAATGATAGCCAGAACATCCCGTGGATAGAGTATGGGCACAACGGTGATGATGTGTGGAGGCCCCAAGTAGGAATAATGCTCATGTGGGGCACAACGACACAACGTCCTGGTTTCCTCAAATTACTTCCAGGAGCTGCTCATAGCGCTCAGACTATTGTTAACGCGATATGGGAGTCCGGTCTTCTAGATCTTATAGCGGTTGTGGACAAGGGTTTCTGGAGTCCAGGCAACATAGAATGCTTTGAAGATGCCAATATTCAATACGCGATGGCGTTGAAACGCGATCTGCCCATCATCAAGCATACTTCCCAAACTCAATACAAGGAATACTTCCGATATCGCAAGCGCGCACAGTGGTGGCGCTCAACAGAGTTGGATGGCCAGGTTATATTCCATTATCTGGACAAATCCATAGCGGACCAGGAGGAGTCCACATACCTTGAGCGAGTGGAAAAGAGGAGGGCGCCCATGACCCAATATAAACGACTTAAGAACCGTTTTGGAACATTGTCAATATTGACAGACACGGGCCTCTCAGCCGAAGAGACATATGCCCTTTACAAGGAGAGACGCGATGTCGAGTAT
>JAHJFH010000244.1 GCA_018824925.1 Thermoplasmatota archaeon | reverse complement strand
GAAAGAAATTTCTCCAAATTATCAAGTGCATCTGGATAATTGGATTCTTTTTTATACTTAAGAAATCCTATAATGAAATATGACTGGATTTTCTCTGGGTCTTTTCCTAAAAATTCTTCGTTGAACTTATATATTTCAAGCAAAATATTTTCCTCATTCAAAAAAGAAGTTTTTGTTATTTTCTCATAAACCTTCAATGCATCGTCGAACTTTTCCAGATACATTAACAAAAAGCCCTCATTATATCGCCAAGTCCCATCGCCGCTATGAGACATCTTCTTAGCTTGATAGACACAGGTTAAAGCTTCCGGTGGGTTATTTTTATATGAAAACTCGATTATAGATTTCAATAAATATGCACCATAATTGGGATCTATTGTCAAAGATTGCTCCATGTATTTTTCGGCCTCACCAAAATTTTCCTGTCTTGAAAACGATTTTGCTATCAAGAAATTTTCCTCTGCCATAAGTACTTTTAATTTTTGCTTCACCCTCTGCAAATTAGGAGGCAGTGGGTTAAATCTGCCGAAATAAGGATCCATATTAAGCCCGGAATGAAGCTCGAGAGCTAAAGCTATATCTCCTGATACTAAAGCTGCTATACCAACAACATACTGGACAGCGATAAATATTGCATCCGCGGCAAACAAAAACCCTTTGAATTCAATTTTTTCTTGAAAGGATATTTGCTTATACCAGACGCTCAAGAAGTCCTGCACAATTTGTCTCTGTGTGGGGAAATGAACAGGCGCATGAATGACAAGCGCTTCCAGATCAAGATAATATCTATTTTCACCATCCTGTCTCTCTTTAATGCCACCATAAATAAAGAAATGTCCACGGGTCCTCTTTCTTATTTTCTCCCATTCCAGAACTGCTCTTTTATCCTGTTTGTTCTTTACATAATGCTCAAGAATCCGATTTGCATATTCTGCTTGGTAATTATTCAGAAGAACTATATTAATTTTATCCTTAAGATTTTTCTCAGATATTAATTTGCGAATTCGTTTTACAAAATCATTTTTGATCCGGGTCTTTTGTTTGTCATTCTCAGTTTCTATACAGATCACTATGCCGATATAGCCTTTTTTATTCTTGGGCAGACGATTTCGTTTATACAACCACAAAATAAACCACGTAACACATATGGCGATATAACCGATGCCTCGATATGAATTATCGGATATAAACTTCTCAATGAAACCATCCAACATGGCAAATAAAATCAAGAATCCAAGAAGACCTGCAAAAAATGAGCGCTTCTTTGAGAAATTGTCGCTTACATAATTGATTATTTTATCTAACATTTCCTATCCGAATATCTGGTTAATGATTTGCTTGTTTATTTCTTGTGTCGTCTTCATCTGTTTAATAATATTAGCCTCAGAAGCATAAATTGAATCAATCTTCGCAATCAGTTCATCTTGCTTTTCAAGACTTGGACAATAGATTTCAATATTGCTTAACGCACCTTTATTCAGCTTTACGCGTGTAGTGCCAACGATATATTTTGTTATATCCTTATGCACCAAAGAATAAAATAACCACTTCATTCTTAGACCTTCTTTGGGACGAAGCACATGTGCATGATTGTTTACCCAACTTTTTCCTGAAATTAAATATGCGATTGGTCGGTTTAGATAATCATGGAAATTACCACCATCCTCAGCAAGAAGAACAAGATCTTCATCAAAAATATAATCATTCAATGTATCAACCATGCCATTAGCACCATAGTATGGAATATTTCCTTTCATTTTAGACCTTTGTGTAGCATTTAGTGGTCTTCTAAGGTTGTCGAGTATATCTGACACATTCCCTATTTTCTGTAAAGATTCGCTTTTACTGCCTATGTCTAAAAGGATTACTTTCTTAAAGCTATCAATCGCATCTAGTGTTGTTTTGTAATTCTGTATCATTTCATCCACGCTCCACAACAAATCCGCGAGGCGTTTTTGTTCGTTTAGAGGTGGGAGTTTGAATTTCAATTTAGCTAAATCTTTAAATTTTGTTCTTGGCGATAAAGAACCGGCTGATGTTTTAATCGCATAATCAAAAAACTTGTCACCCTGAACAATGAACGGCAAAAGTTCCGGTATAACATTATCCTTATTTGCTTCGAACACAAGAATATCTCCTGAACATACACCGTCAAACTCTGCCAATGCCGCTTTTCTTTGATATGCTCGTCTTTTCCCAAATAAAACCTGTCCTTTTTTTAATACGCGAGTAAACGTCGTTCCATCTGCCACATTACCCCATGATTTAATGTGCATATTTCCCGGCTCAATATGTTCGAGACCGACATATCTTTCATAACCTTCGGATATAGGATCTTTAACCGCAACAGTTAGATTGTGCGCTAAATCTCCGAAATCATATGTTTTCCAGTTACCAGTCTTAATCGTCATTTAATCCCCACAGATAAATCCTCGATCATCTTAGATAAATCTTTCCTTAATAAATCAGATTGTTTCTGCCATGTTTTTAGCAAGTCAGATAAATTTACATCCTCAACCT
>JAHJFH010000243.1 GCA_018824925.1 Thermoplasmatota archaeon | reverse complement strand
GAGATGCGACTTTTCATCTGCGGGTCTTTCACTATGTTTCAGACCACGCAGTATTCCCAGTCGTAACTATAAAAAAATCACATAGCATTTCTCATCCCTCGTTTTTTATATTGCCCAATACCAGGGATATGAACACGTTTTTCAATTTGATCAATAACTTCAGTAAATATGATTGTTGTAATAAGATAAATAATCGCAATCATCGCAAAGATCTCAAGATATCTATAGGTGTCTGCAGCAATAAATTTTCCCTCAGCGGTTAATTCTTTAACAGAAATAATATAGGCAATAGAAGTATATTTTAACAGATAAATAAGCTCATTTGACCATGCAGGAATCGAGATACGTAAAGCTTGTGGAAGAATAATATTTTGTATAGATTGAAATTTTGACATACCGATACTACGAGCAGCAACCATTTGTCCAGATTCTATAGATTGGATTGCTCCTCGCAAATATTCAGCTTGATATGCCCCGCTATTCAGCGACAATCCAACCAGAGCAGCGACTATAGGAGATAAGGCTATACCAATCCGGGGTAACCCAAAATAGAGAATGAATAATTGCACAATTAACGGTGTCCCCCGTATTATTTCAATATATCCAATACTGATTCCCGAGATAAGTCTATTCCCATAGATTTTACATATCGCTAATACCACACCAAGAAGAAAACCAAAAATAATTGAGACAAATGTCAATAACAATGTATTTCCAAAACCCTCAAGAAGCTTCGGTAAAGAAGCCAGAAAAAAATCGAAAAAATTAGAGACTATGGTGTTTCCCTCCTTCCTCACCATATAATGTTGCAATTTTCCCAAGGAATTCTTTCGTCCGTTTATGATCAGGATTCAAAAACAACTTTGACGGAGGACCACGCTCAACAACAACTCCGCCCTCCATAAAAACAATTTCATCAGCAACATTTCGTGCAAATCCCATCTCATGGGTAACCACTAACATAGCAACTTTTCCCGCAAGTCCGTTCATAACCTCTAAAACTTCACCAATAAGCTCTGGGTCAAGCGCTGAGGTAGGCTCATCAAACAAGATAATAACCGGATCCATCGCTAACGCTCGTGCGATACCAACACGTTGTTTCTGACCACCAGATAATTGAGCAGGATATTGGCGTGCTTGTTTTTCTAATCCAACCCTACGTAATTCTTTCAAAGCACGAGCTTCTGCTTCTTCCTTCGGCATATTCTTTACTTTTTCAAGACCGATACTCACATTTCTTAACGCAGTTAAATGATTAAATAAATTAAACTCCTGAAAAACAAATCCAATCCGTTGTCGTATAGTGTTAATACTTTTCGATCGATGGGTTATTTCTTGGCCTTCAAGCCAAATTTCTCCTTTATCCGGCGGATCAATTTGATTGATACATCGCAGAAGCGTACTTTTTCCCGTCCCACTAGTTCCAATAACAACAGTTGTTTCCCCTTTATTCATCGTAAAAGATATACCTTTCAAGACATCGGTGGCACCATAGGATTTATGTAAATTTTTGACCTCAAGAATTGTTTCCATCTAATCAATACCTACCATCCAATTTCTTATGTTTGTAAACCCAATAATTTGTATTTTTTCTCCAAATAACCCAATCCTTTATTGATCGAAAATACAATAACGAAATAAATAAGAGCGATAAGCAGTAAAACGGGCAGCACTAAATTATAATCAAGAGCATAGATGTATCTCCCCTGCCGCATCAATTCAATTACTCCAATGCTAAACGCAATCGAGGTATCTTTAAGTACAATGGTTAATTCATTAGACCATCCCGGAATAGACAGACGAATAACTTGCGGTAAAATGATGTAGCGAATGGTTTTCAAACGTGACATACCTAAGGAGTAGGCAGCAAGTGTTTGTCCCGTTGGAATAGAATTGATGGCCCCTCGGTAAATCTGTGCCTGATACGCAGCACTTCGTAATCCTAACCCCAATATTGCTGCTGGAAAAGGATCAAGATCAATACCCACTTCGGTAAGCCCAAAATATATTAAAAAAAATAAAACAAGAAGAGGAATACCTCTTAGGACTTTTTCATACAGATATACGCCAAAAGCTAGTAGACGTCCCCCATAAGAACGTCCAATTGCTAAAGCAATACCAAGCGTTGATCCCAGTATGAGACTAAAGATGGTGAGTAGGATGGTGTTTTTAAGACCATCCAGTAATTGCGGTAGCGCATCAATGAGGCTGTCTATTGGCAATAGATCCCTTCAAATCCTTAATCTCACTGGAAATATTTTTTCACTAAAACCGTCCAGTCATCACTTCCCATATATGCTTCAAG
>JAHJFH010000242.1 GCA_018824925.1 Thermoplasmatota archaeon | reverse complement strand
TCCAAAAAGGGTAGATTCAATAAGGTCTCGGGGAATGTCTGGCATATTGACTTTTATAAAGGGGCCTTTTCTATATTTAGATTTAAGGTGAATTTTTTTTGCGAGGAGATCTTTTCCACAGCCAGTTTCACCAATTAATCCAAAGGTCTCTCCTGCATATATTTTTAGATTCGTATCTTCAAGGGCGCGTACCACGCCTTCGTATGTGTAAAAATAGGTTTTGAGATTTTTTATTTCGAGTAAAATACTTTTTTTCCTGGTATCACCTTCTCAGTCGTGGATCGGTAATATCACGTATACCGTCTCCGAGTAGATTGAATCCGAGAACCGTTATGACGATTGCTAGGCCAGGGAATGTTGCATACCACCATGCATGAAACATATGGGTTCTTCCCATGGCAATCATTAATCCCCATTCAGCTGAACCTGGTGGTGCACCTAATCCAATGAAACTCAGTCCCGCTGCTACTAATAGAACCGCTCCTAAATCTAGGGTTATTTGGACGAGTAGAGGTGCGAATGAATTTGGGACAACATGTCGAAAAAGGATCCGCCAGCCACTTGCTCCTATACTACGTGCTGCTTCGACATATTGATTTTCCCGTATTGATAATACTTGTCCCCGTAGTAATCGAGCATATTGAGGCCACCAGACGACAATCAATGCAAGCATAATATTTTCTATACTACTGCCTAATGCAGCTGCGACTGCCAAAGCTAGGATCAGATAGGGAATTGAGAGAAATACATCAGTGACTCGCATTAGCAATTCATCGATTTTACCACCAAAATAGCCAGCTATTCCCCCAAGGAAGATACCGATAATTGTTGCAGTTAATACTACCATTAAACATATTTTTAAGGAGGTTTGTGTCCCATAAACAACCATGCTAAAAATATCTCGGCCATAATCATCAGTACCAAAGAGATGTTCTGTATTTGGTGGTATAAGTTTATTTTGAAAATTTATGGTCCATCGTTCCTCAACCCTAATTGTTCCTTGTTCGGTTGTTATCTGAGCATATGATGGATGATCGATTGCGATCAATGGTGCAAAAAGTGCAATAATGATGACAAATAATATCAGGATTAGGCCAATCATTGACAGAAGACTATGGCGGAAGAGGTGCAGCATGTATCTCATATCTTTAATTCTTGATGCATGCTTTTGGAGAAATTCTCTTACGCCTTTAGATTTGAATATATTATAGTCCTCCTAGTTTTACTCGAGGGTCAATAACCGCATATAATAAATCAACAATCAGATTTGCTACCACATAAATAATAGCAACAATAAGGGTGAAACCCATAACCGAATTAAAATCAAGGCCACGAACCGCATCTGCAGCAAATCGTCCCATTCCCGGCCAATTAAAAATTGTCTCAGTCAAAACCGCACCGCCTAATAATGCTCCAAATTGAAGACCAGAGACCGTTACGGTTGGAATTAATGCGTTTCGTAGGGCGTGTTTAAAAATAACTTTCCGCTCAGATAGACCCTTTGCTCGCGCAGTTCGAATATAATCTTCACCCAGGACTTCAAGCATACTTGATCGAGTCATTCGTAGCACCAAGGCTAAGGTGGCGAAACCAAGCGTAAAAGCAGGCATTGCTAAATGATATAGTGCATTACCTAAGGTTCCGGGGTCAGCTGTTAAAATGCTATCAATCGTATAAAAACCTGTTATTGCAGAGGGTGCGGATACTCCTATTGATAATCTCCCTTCAAGTGGTAATATGGGATATTGATAGGCAAATGTATATTGTAGAATCAATGCTAACCAAAAAATTGGGAGAGAATACCCAAGTATTGCAATAAATCGAGTAATATGGTCAGATATCTTATTTCGTCGAATCGCAGATATAATGCCACCAATGATTCCCAAAGGAATCGATATGAACATAGCATAGATAGTGAGTTCAAAAGTAGCGGGAAAATATTGTGCAAGACTGTCAGAGACAGGTCTACTTTCAAGATATGATCGCCCTAAATTAAAATGAATAAGATCATTTAAATAATAAAAATATTGCACCCACAATGGTTCATTTAGATGCAGTTGTTCCCTAATCCTTTCGATAGTCTCAGGTTGTGCTTTTGGTCCTCCAGCAAATTGTCGTGCAGGATCAGCTGGGATTACGTGAGAAATAGTGAAAGTAATGATGGTTACCCCTATTAAAACTGGTATAAGGAGTAATAGTCTTCGAACTATATATTCCCAGATTTTCATAGGTTAAAAAAAAGAAAAAAGGGGGAATTTTTATGGATATGCTTTGTAGTAATCGTAGTAATACCATTCGCGTACAGGATTATATTCGTATCCTTGTACCCAGTCTCTCCAGGGACGTATGTATTGTCTCTGCCCTACGAACACAAATGGTGGTTCTTCGATATAAATATCAAATGCTTCTTTATAGGCATTATATCGTGCAGTTGTATCAACAGTGTATTTTCCTTCAAGGATTTTTTCATCAACGGTTTCGTTCATGTATCCAGTGTTAAAAGAATCTTGATTAATGTCGGCTGAACCAATAATTGGTGCGATAAAATCATCGGGATCATTGTAATCTGGCCCCCATCCAATAAACATGACATCCCAATCATCGGTTGTATATAATCGATGGAGGAGCTGTGGCCATCCCTCAACAATCACTGAAGATAAGATTCCGATATTTCCGAGTTCCTGTTGGAAAGAGAGTGCCATTTTCTGTCGTTCTGCATTACCTGAGTTATAAAAAATCCTAATTGTGGTACCATTAAATCGGTAATCAGAACCACTTAAGGTATAGGATTTTGTGTATCCTGCTGCATCTAATATTCTTTCTGCTTCATCAAGATCATAATCATAGGCCGGGACACCACCGTTTTGGGATTCATAAAATGGCATTCCATTTGGGATAGCTCCTGCAAGTCGGCTCATATAACCGTTATAGGCATCATCTATTGCGGATTGGTAATTAAATGCATAGTTCAATGCTTTTCTTACTTCACCATCAGCAAGATAGATATTATTATCAGCAACAGTATTTATTGCTAGTAATACAATATCATAACTATCAAACGGATGGATAATTATCCCTGTGTCATCCTCTAAGTCTTCCAGGTTTTCGTAAGGAATATAGGCAAAATCAGCGTCGCCATTTTTTAGAGCTAATATTCGCGTTGCGGGTTCATCAGCATATTTAATGACAACTCTTTCAACATGATTACCTTCCCAGCCGCCCCAATAGTTTTCATTTTGCTTTAAAACAATTTCTGTTTTGCGGGTCCAAGAATCAAGTATGTATGGTCCAGTACCAACGGGTTTTTCCTTCATCCATTCGTTTTCAGTATCTGCTACGACACCACCATTTGCCTCAACTGTTTCTTTGTCAACAATGCATCCAACCGTGTATGGCAAAAGTGAGAGGAAACCACCGTAAGGTTCTGTTAACGTAATTTCTATAGTATAATCATCCTTTACAATAGTGCTATTTGTATCCATACATTGTGACAGAATCCATGATACACCCGACTCTGGTGAGTTCATAATTAGTACTCGATCAAATGAATATTTTACATCATCTGCGGTAAAGTCATTACCATTGGAGAATTTAACATTTTTTCTTAAATTAAAGGTCCAGGTAAGTAGATCATCTGATACATTCCAACTTGTTGATAAAGCAGGATAAAATGTTTTTGTATCATTGCCACTATATGTAACTAGAGATTCATAGATTGAAAATATTATTTCAGACGATGCGGTATCATAGGCATCTGCAGGATCCAAGGTTTTTGGTTCCCCAATTGTAT
>JAHJFH010000241.1 GCA_018824925.1 Thermoplasmatota archaeon | reverse complement strand
TGAGAGGAAATACTCGGGGAACAATCCAATAAATATGATAATCGCTGCAATGATCCCCATACCCAGTAGCATACTGCGGGGAACTTCTTTAACCTCCCCCAATCGACTGAGTGAGGGTCCCATAAAAGCTGAATAAAACACCTTAACAAAGACTGCTAACAGAAGAATGCTACAGAGTATCGCTATTATACCCAAAATTGGGTTAAGCTGGAATGTTGATTGATAAATCAATAGTTTAGATGCATATCCATTCAACGGTGGCATTCCCGCAACCGCCAATAATCCGATGATAAAGAAAATCGTGGTATATTTCATACTGCGAGCAAGTCCTCCGAGCTTGTCAAGGGATCGTTCTTGAGTCGCATAATACACCGCACCTGCTACCAGAAACAGTAAACCTACGTCGAGTGCATCATTGAAAATATGAAATATTCCTCCTTTCAATGCGGTTCCACCATAGGCAGTTCCTAAGGCGGCAAGACCCGCCCCAATTCCAAGGAACATATAGCCTAGTTCAGCTACGGCACTAAATGCAATTAATCGTTTGAAATCAGATTGAATCAGTGCCATAATCACTCCTACTAAAATGGTGATGACCGCTAAACCAATTAGAAACCATCCAAGAAACAGATTCATGGTTACATCAAATCGGACAATTTCTGACAAGGCCCCCCCATATAAGGTAAATACCACCCGAAGAACCCCATAGAGACTAACAAGTGTTGCGCTTACTAACACAAGTGAAATTGTTGCCGGTGCTCGACCATAGGAATCGGGAAGCCACATATGCATAGGTGCAAGACCAGCTTTCATACCAAGTGCTGCAATAAGAAGAACCAACGCAATCTTATCCATCATAGAATATTGTATCACATTTGCCAACTGAGCAATATTAAGCGCATCATACTGTCCATATAACAAAGCAATAGCAAGAAGGACAAAAAGAGCGCCAAGAGCACTGATGACAATATATTTAAAAGCAGCTTCAAGCGACTCAGCATGATCAGTCCAAAATGCAATTAATGCTGCTGATGAAATCGAAGTAATTTCTAAAAAGACAAAGAAATTAAATAAATCACCAGTAAGCACCATACCCATCATACCTGCGTATACTAAAAGATAAAGCGTGTAGTACTTATCTTGCCCCGTGCTTTTTTGGACAAATGCCCAGGAATAAATAACACCTACAAGCACTAACAACGTGCTAATAATAGCCATGAAAATACTTAAAGCATCGACTTCAAACAATATACGTACAATCGGTAGAGTAAGTTCTTTTGCACCAAAAACATAGGTTTTAATTCCCTCAGTAAGAACATCTGACGCAAAAAGAAATACCAATATAGAATTTATCAAAGTCACAAAAATAACAAACCCATTTCGCACCGAGGCACCTATACGACCAATTAATGGAGTAAGAAATGCCCCAAGTAACGGAATAGCCACCAGTAACACAGGAGTATATTCAGGGGTTATCATTCTCGTAACCTCCTAACCTCATTAACATCTAATGATTTGTAATGTCGATAAATGAGTATTACAAAAGATAACATCAATGCCAGCACCGCAACCCCAATAACAATACTGGTAAGTGTTAAAGCTTGTGGAACTGGTAACGACATTATACCCCCAGGAGAACTGGTATAAATTGGTGCTGTACTATTTTCTCTATATCCAAGCGTAATAAGAAATAAGTTAACCCCACTTTCAATGAGGGTAATACCAATAACCATTTTGATTAAGTTACGTTTGAAAATCAATGCAAACAGGCCAACAAGAATAAGACCCATTACTGCAAAGTAGGGAAGGTTATAAATCATTAACTTTTTCCCTCCTTAAAAGATGTTGTTGCATACGCCATAACAAGAACAATGGCAAATAAGCCCGCTATAACCTTTAAACCAACAGCGAAATTCATCAACGGAAGGACACCACCGGTATTGATATTAGCACCGGTTGATCCAACCGCCGGAACCATCCCAAACAGAAGATCTGAGCCAACAAGGAAATTATGGAAAAATGCTACACCAAAGAATAAGCCAAAGAAGGCAATAGCAATAAATCCAATAGCACCTACACTTTCAAGTAATGAAAGATTTTTTTCCTTAATTTTTTCCTCAACCCATTTTGATCCATAAGCGACAAGTAGCATAGCGCATGCAGATGCAACTACTGCCCCTCCCTGGAAACCTCCACCAGGAGTTAGATGCCCATGGGCTATAACATATAGTCCATAGATCATGGCGAAGGGAAACATAATCGCTGTCATTGTTCGAACAATACGAGACATCTCACTCATGTTTTTCCCTCCGTAAAATCATGATGACCCCTGCAACTGCAGTAAATAGAATGGTAGCTTCTCCCAGTGTATCAAATCCTCGATAATCAAATACAACTGAGGTTACACCATTGTTTGCACCAGCTTCTTCTTGGGTATTTTGGATAATGTAATCATCCATAGCTGATTGATCAGGCGCACCAAATGGGCGCATAGACCAAGCTGCGAGGATGAAAAAGATTGCTACAATTATAAAAAAGACACTTGCAGCGATGGTTCGTTGATTCATGATTATGCATCCTCCTTTCGTTTTGTCGCTCGTATAGCTATGACAAATATTGCTGTGGTCAGACAGGCCCCTACTCCAGCTTCTGCTATGGCGACGTCGGGTGCTTGGAGTATATAAAATTCAAGTGATAGTAACAAACTCATAGCTGCTAAAGCTATCACTGCGGCAAGCAAATCTTTAAGATAGATTGATACAACTGCAGATGCAACGATTAATATTGGTAGAATTATATGGATTATTTCTACTAAGTCCATTAGCGTGCCTCCTTTTTCTTTATTTCAGTGGTTTTTTTTGAACCACCAGTATCTTCTTTCAAATGATCTACTTGAGCATTAATTGGCATTACACCACTTTTATGGGCTGCACGAGCAATAGCATGGGCGCCGGTAGGATTGGTGAGTAAAATTGCAACAAGAGCTACAATAGCATGGATGGCTAATATAGAGCCATTGGTACTTCCGAGGTACCAGTCTTTTAAACCGAGTAGTATAACTGATCCGATTAAAAAAATCGAACCGAAGGTAGTACATTTCGTTCCTGCATGTAATCTTGTGTAGACATCGGGAAATCGAAGTAATCCTAGGCTGCCGAGAAGGTTAAAGAAAACCCCAATGATTAGTAATAGATAGATAATGATTTCAAACATGTTAGAAACCTCCACCCTCGAGATATTTTGCAATAAATAAGGTTGATATGAAGGAGAGTAATGCATAGACAATGGCGACATCGATGTAGATTATATCTTGATAGAGTGCACCGAGAAGAACCATTCCGCTGATGACTATAGTGTTGATGGTGTCAAGCCCTACTACTCTATCTGGAGCAGTTGGTCCTAAAATTACTCGTATTATAGCTATTACTATACTGAGCATTAGTATAGCGATGACGAGGATGTATTCGTTAAAGAATTCTATCATTCGGTAATCCTCCGTACCCATTTATCAAAATTTCCACATACATATTTTGTGTCAATTGGTTTTTTCTTGATTTCATCTGGTTTGACATTGATCCAATGTATATACAAATCATTGGTTTTTTCATCAATATCAACACTTAGAGTCCCTGGTGTCAAAGTAATTGAATTAGCAAGCAGGCTAATGCCAAGATCTGTTTTAAGATTTGGTGATATTTTAACGATGCCTGGGTTAATTTTTCCTGTAATGACGCGGTATGCGACATCAAAGTTGGCTTTTGCCATCCCATAGAAAAATGGCCCTATAAGGTATACAAGAAATAGTATCCATCGGACTGGATTGAGCATGCGATAACTTTGTTTTATGAATATTGTTCTGGCTACAAAACCAACGATGATGGAAAGGATGGCTCCGATTAATAATTCTGCGTAGCTCCATAATCCCAAAACCTCTGTTCCACTACCCGTGGTAAGCATGAGGTAGACGATGAAGCATATAATGGTTGTTAATGTAAAGGCTAACATGTTTCCCCCGGAAGATTCATTTCTTTTTGTCGAGTGTAATCTGATTACTTTTTAAAAGCTTACGGTTTCTTTTCAAGAATTTAGATGGTTTTAGCAATAGGTTATTAATTATTTATGGTTTGGGTACTTAAGTTCTTG
>JAHJFH010000041.1 GCA_018824925.1 Thermoplasmatota archaeon | reverse complement strand
GACTGGTTTCACAAAAAGGTGATGCCTAAATGCTGCCATTTAACCCGAAAGCAATTTATTCATTAGCGAAAAAGGAGTTTACCGATAACGTACGAAATCGTTGGATTATCTTTCTTACAATACTATTTGCTGTATTAGTTGTCGTATTTTCCTATCTTGCGGGTAGTCAGACAAGTGGCGACGCAGTGCTTGGCAATTTTCAAAATACCGTTCTAGGTCTGGTAAGTATATCATCGATACTTATTCCCTTAATAGCAATCATCCTAGGGTTCTCAACAATCTCTGGAGAAATCGAAACTGGTGCCCTTAGCGTACTATTAACCTATCCTATTCGTCGCTTGGATGTATATTTAGGGAAATTATTTGGGTTATTATTTGTACTCATGTTTACAATTTTTATTGGTTTTGGATTTGGTGGTTTGTTCATTATCGCCAGCGCAGGAGCCGATAAAATTGGTCCATATATTATATTTATTTTGTTAAGTATAGTACTCGGCTTAATTTATATTAGTCTGATGCTTTTAATTTCTTCCTTTACAAAACGACGAATCACCTCCATAGCCGGAGGGATAGTCATGTTTTTTTGGTCTATGATCATTGGATCAGTAATTCTTGGGGTTTATCTTTCAAGCGGTTATTCTTTTGCTGATTTACAAACAGGTGTTATCCCAGATTGGTTCTGGAATTCAGTTATTTTAAGTCCAATGGATTTACATCAAACCGTGGTCACCATGGCATTTGACATAACTGAGTTTAACACCGCAGGATTTAGTATCGCTTTTCCAGATTTTCTTAACATGAACTTCTTACTTGGGATACATTTTCTCTGGATTATCATTCCCGCAGTCCTAGGCTATCTGTTATTCAGACGTCGTGATATCTAAAACATCCCCAGTCGTTTCAACTCAAAAAAACAGTCAGCACAGGCCTCAGCATCAATCATGGCATCATGGGCTTTTTCAAGATGAGCATTAAAACACAGGTAATACAGCTCAGAAAGCGAGGGACATTGTCTGCTACCATTTACCCGAAAACTTTTACAAAAATCAAGAACCTGTTTTGAGGTCATCGTACAAAACTTTTTCCGTTTTTCAAGAAAATCAGGAATTTTTTTACGGAGTAATTCACCACGTACTACCCCATAATCATAGGCGATATTATGTGCGATTAAAACATCAGCAAAATTTGAATCCATCAGAAAACGATGAATCGCCTGGTCAACCGGAATGCCTTCCTCATAGGCTCGTTGCATAGTGATACCATGGATGTCTACCACACGCTGTGGTATCCGGTAACCATCAGGTCTAACGATGTAATTATATTTTGATTTTATGTCATGGTTTTCATCAATTAAAAGCCAAGCAAGCTGTACAAGGCGTGGCCAGTTCCTAAAATCTGAACTGGGTGATGATGGAAGTCCAGTGGTTTCTGTGTCAAAAAATAGATACATCGCTATGCTACCAGCCCCCTGATCTAGTACATAAAATAAATATTCAACTACTATTAATAAATTATGGATGAAATGAGAATCTTATTTACTTAAAATCATCTTAACGGAAAGATGAGAAAAATATCGCGAAATGCCATCGACATATTCTGATTATTATACGCATAAATTTCAAGAGTATGGAGCCCTTTGGAGCCCTCCACTTTCCAACTAAAGGGAGGTGATGTATCAGTATAGAGCAATTCCTGATCAAGATAGAACTCAACATAATCAGTATTTGCAGTCTCTAACTGAATCGTGTGTGGACCAAAAACCCTGGGCGCACCCAACTGAATTCCATCAATACGAAATTTCAAAGAAGGAAACTCAAAACCTAAAAAACAGGTATGCTGGATGTTACAATTCGTCAACCATATCTTAGGTACATCTGGATCTAACATTCCATACACACCAGCAATATATGCGATACCGGTCCCACCATAAAATGGCCAAATAAATGGTCGTTCCTCAGTATGAGCATTATACGCTACTCGGATATACCCATCCTCACCCCATGCATCACCCCAACTATTCCGAATTAACCAGCACTGCTGAGTATCATCATACCCAACAATATTGATGACATGACCACCCGTTACATCATACGGACCTGGTCGATAGATACCACGACGATAATTAGTAAAATCTGGTCGAACTAACATACAAATAATGAGCGGGCCATGCTCAATCAAGGCATCCTTAATAGCATCGACTTCATTTGGGACCCATCCCCATCCACTAATTTTCACGGATCGATTTTCCCAACCGAGAAGACTAGCAAATGGTTCATCATGGGGACGATGATGATCCGGAAAACATCCCTCATCTGGCACACCAAAGACCTCAAGATATTCCAAAGCATCCTTTATATCAACACCCCAGTTACAGGTACCACCAGAATAAAAAAATAGGTGCGCCTCAGATAGATCACAATTATACGGCGCTCCGGTCTCATAATTTACAAGCGTTTCAAGAGTGGTACATAATGCATAGGCCTCGCAAGTAGGGGCCGGAATCTGATTCTTAACAGGAGGCATGTAATTAACCCCATCAACATCCAACCAACTAAAACTTGCAGGCAAACGGTCGGTAGAATCAACCAACCGTGATTCAAACGCAATAGCGCCAGAAGATGAAACAAGTAAACAAATTAGTAGAACGACACCAACAATTTTCATATATTTATCCCCAATAATCCATTGGGCATGAAAAGCAAAAACAAGAACAATAAAACAAATGCAATTGCATCTTTATAACCAGAAGGCAGATACCATATCCCGAAATTCTCAACCAAACCGAGAATAAG
>JAHJFH010000040.1 GCA_018824925.1 Thermoplasmatota archaeon | reverse complement strand
TTTTCCTTACATTATCTTTTGTTTGGGTTTGATAGCGTATACGCTTCCTATTTATAAGGTTTCCTCCAGATAAAACATAAGATGAAAAACAAAAAAATGTAGTGTTATTTTTTATCAATAAGCTGTTGAATAATTTCATTATAGTGGGCAACCATTTTCTCTGCATCTTTTATGGTTTTTGCTTCAGCATAAATTCTAAATATTGGTTCTGTGCCTGAGGGGCGAAGCAGTACCCAACCTTCATCAATAAAGATTTTAATTCCATCTGTTGTATTTATTTTATTTATCTCTTGAGTATGCTGAACATTTCTAAGAAGTCTTTGCATCACACTATTTTTTTTATTATTAGGACATAAGATTTTTGATTTTATCATTTCATATTTTGGTAATGTTTTTACGAGCTCAGAAAGAGGTTGTTCTTCGATGGTTAATATCTCTAGCATTTTTGCAATTGTCATTAATGCATCTCGGCAATATTGTAATTCAGGAAAGATAAGACCTCCGTTTTCTTCCCCACCAAAAACTGCCTGCTTTTTTATCATATCTCGAGCGACAATAGGAGAACCAACTTTCGTGTACTCGACGTTTCCGTTATCATGTATGATAACCTCCTCAAATACTGTTGAGGTTGTAACAGGTGTGATAAACAATTTTTGATGATGGTGCTGAGCATAGAATCTCCCAATAATGGAAAGACTCTTATCCCCCATGAGGTATTTTCCTGTATTATCTATAAAAATTGCGCGGTCTGCATCACCATCCAAGGCCACACCAAATGACGCCTTTTCAGAGGTCATAACTGAGAGTATTGTTGATAAATTTTTTTCTAACGGTTCTGACGGACGACCCGAAAATAAACCATCTGGTGTGCAATTAATCAACGTTGTTGTACAGTTGAGTTGATGCAATAGCTCCGGAGCGATAGAACATCCTGCGCCATTTCCACAATCAAGAACAACATGATGCTTTTGTTTCCGAATTTTTTCTGTTTGGACCCTCTTAAGTATTCCACTTATGTGTTCATTAATTGCCACATTTGAATGTGAAAATTGACCAACATGATCCCATGTAACTGTGGTATAGTTCTTTGAAAAATAATATTTTTCAATTATCTCTTCAGTTTGTTTGGGAAATTCAGTACCATCCGGAGCAATACCTTTAATTCCATTGAACTGTGGTGGGTTGTGTGATGCTGTAATCATTACACCCGAGTCATAATGATGATTTTTCACGGCATATTGAAGTGTCGGTGTCGGTAGGATCCCGTTGTCAATTATGTCACAACCTGTGGTTAAAAAACCTGAAGTAACTGCGTGTTTGAGTAGACAATTAGATATTCTTGTATCTGTACCGAGAGCCACTTTTAGTCGGTTTCTTGTTTCTCGAAGATATGATCCCCATGCCAAACCTATTTCTAAGGCAAAGGCACCATCTATTTCCTGGTTGACTACCCCTCGAATTCCATTGGTTCCAAAAAGGCGAGTCATGGTATTCCCTAACTAAGCTGTTTGAAGTTGTAAGGAAGCAATTTTTTTCATCGTACGATGATGATATTCCTGTACAATTTTTTCTAACGATTCTGTATCATCTGCCTCAACTGTTAATCTAATTATAGGGCCGGTGTTTGATGCTCGGATAAGCACCCATCCCGTTTGAAGTTCAACTCGAACACCATCAAGGGTATTTACATTATTGAATTCTGCAGACAATTCCTTCTTTAACTGATGTATTACTTCAAATTTTAAAGTATCACCACATTCAATTTCTAGCTTTTTTGTGGGATATGTCGGAATTTGATTAACAAGATCAGAAAGCTGAACGTTCATTTTATCAAGTATTTCAGCGATTTTTATTGGAACAACTAATGCATCATCAAAAAGGAAATACTCTGGGAGAATGAGATGTCCAGATGATTCAATTCCCAAAGGAGCGTGTTCCAATTTTGCTTCAAGGGTAAGAAAAGTATGGCCCACCTGAATTTTTTTTACGGAATACCCCAAGGGAATTAATTGTTCTTCTACCGCTTTGGAACATTCGACATTGACGATAATTGTTCCTTGTTTCTTCTTTAACCCATATTTACCAATAATGATACCAGTCACATCAGCAGATATAACTCGACCCTGATTATCAACAATAACAGATCTATCACCATCTCCATCAAAAGCCACACCAAAATCACATGTATTTTTTATTACGGTCTCAATCAATTTTTGAAGATGCTGTGGTTTTGGGTCTGATGGACGTTGTGAAAAAGAGGGATCAAGTTTACAAAACACTGGAATGACATCTAGACCAATAGTTTTTAAAACATCGGGTGCGGAAAGAGTCATGCTAGCGCCCCCACAATCCACAGCAATTTTTAACGACTGAGAAAAATTGATTTTTGATTTAAAAAAATTTAGATACTCTTGGGTTGCATCAGTATTTGTTACCGATCCGACGGTATTCCATGCCGCTAATTCATAATCTTTATTTATTGTCATATC
>JAHJFH010000240.1 GCA_018824925.1 Thermoplasmatota archaeon | reverse complement strand
CCCATGTGTACATTATTTTGATGCTTCGACTTGCGATAGCCATCGCAAGATATCATGATGATCAACAATCAAATCTCAGGAGGATTTCACTAGGAGCATGAATTATGAACCAAGCCCTATATTCCATAATCTAAATGAATAATTAATATTAAATTAGAAAAAGGTTTTTGAGTAGGTGTGTGTATTTGGGTGGGTATGGATTCTTCAGAGTTAGCTGAGGTCGTGAAAAAGAATGATATTCAATGGATACAGGTCCATTTTACTGATTTAATTGGTCGATTACGAGTGTTATATGTTCAGGTAAATCAGTTTCTTGAGGGGTATTGGGAGCAGGGTATAGGGTTTGATGGATCATCAGTTGGTCTTGCGCGAGTGGAGCGTTCTGATCTGTTAGCAATGCCAGATTTATCGACGTTTATGGTGTTACCACATGAGGAGGATGAGGCACGGGTTATTGCGAATATTTATGGGTCTGATGGAAAGCCGTTTCCTGCTGATCCACGACGTATTTTGCAGCGGGCTGTGGGATCTATACATGATGCTGGTTTTGAGCGGGCACTGTTTTCGCCGGAGATGGAGTTTTATGTGATTGATTCCAGTGATGAACCTGAGGTTGAGACGATTGAGCGACAGGGATATTGTGCACCTTCCTCTAATGATCGGGTGAAGCCGTATCGGAAACAGTTGTCTGAGTTGTTGATGGGGAGTGGGTTTCAGGTGAAATATCATCATCATGAGAAGGGACGGCAACAGCATGAAATTGAGGTGCAGGGTATGGAAGTATTAGGTGCAGCTGATTATTGTGTGTTTTTTAAGTATCTTGCACAGGAGGTTGCCAGATGGTATGATTTAGTCGTAACATTTATGCCGAAACCATTTTCGGATGATGCGGGTAGTGGGATGCATGCGCATGTGTTGTTTGAAAAACATGGTGAGAATGCGTTTTTTGATCCTGATGATTCCTATCATTTAAGTCAGACTGCTCGATATTTTATTGGAGGTGTGCTTGAACATGCACGGGGGATGGCAGCGATTGCGAACCCGACATTGAATTCTTATAAGCGGTTGATACCACATTTTGAGGCGCCGGTGTTTATTTCGTGGGCGCGGTTTAATCGGAGTAGTTTGATTCGTATTCCTGCTCGGAAGCAGGTTGATGTAGAGATTCGTAATGCAGATCCTGCGGCGAATCCATATCTGTTGTTTGCAGCGATGTTACATGCCGGGCTTGATGGGATTAAACATAAGATTACGTATGAGCCGGTTGAGAAGAATTTTTATGAATTTGAGGGTGCAGCGGGTGGTGTTAAGAAATTGCCGACGGATTTGAAGACCGCGTTGGAAGAACTGCAAAATGATGAGGTGATTTCAAAGGCGTTAGGTTCTGAGGCGATTTCGTTGTTTGTTGCTAAGAAACAGCGTGAATGGCAGCAATATATTGTTGAGACGACGGATCTTGAGTATAAACTGTATTTTAACTGCTAACCCGTTTCTGTGGTTTTTTGAAACATGGGTTATTGGTGATAGAAAATTATAAGTCCTGGTAGTGATATTCATGGGTACTTGGATGGGATTGCCATGAAACGAGACGATAATATTTATGTGAAGCTTGTGTTAGATGTACATTTTGATAAGGATGCACCGAATTTTTATGTAGATGATAAGGTGATTAGTTGGTGTCCAACACCAGAGGAGATTACCTTTATTAATGAGTCAGTGCAAAAAATATCCCAGCATCAATGGACTCCAACAACAGCGACAACAATACCACCTGCGTATACCTACCCGACCACGACACAAACCCCCAATACATCTGCTGCTATGCCAAAAGCACCTGCGTATACCCAACAAACACCATCAACACCACAGACAACTAGTCCGCCGACAACGACACCTCGATCAACACCGACTTCATCACCCGCTGCGGGTTTGAAAGAGAGTACTGTAGATATATTGTTGAAACGAAAGAAAGATGAGAAGGACCAAAAAGTAGCGTTTGTGCCATAGGTTTTCTCATTATTTTTTATTATTTCATTTGTTTTTAGAGAAATTTCCAGAGTTGTTGTGTCGTGTGTAAGGGTTCACCGGTGAGTGGGTAGGCTTTGATGGTGAGCTGGTGACGCCACACGCTAAGGCTGTTCCATTTCCAGATGTAGGGCGCTATGGTGGTGTTTTTCATTAACTGATTATCAAGATAAAATTCTAAATGATCAAGTGGTTGTTCGAGGCCATTGACCTCAGCGGTTATGGTAATGGGGCCGATGATGAGGGTGAGGGGGATATTCAGTGGTCGTCGTTCCGAGCCAAAGACGTAGAGATAGTGCTCTTTGGGGGTGGTGATGATAACTGCGGGTTGTGCATGTTCTGATCCGAGTGATACATAGTCTATGCCGTTATGATCTGGGCCAACGTATCGATCTGTTGAAAAAATTGAGTAGGTAGTGTTCCAATGTTCATGAACACCTAAGCTATCAGATAGATAGATGCCATCGTTTTCGGGGTCGTAGGTATTGGGTAGGGGGTTGGCTGATTGGTGGAGATAGTTTTGTGATCCCTCAATGGGGTAGGCTCCTTCGGTGTAAAGGAAATCATACATGACGGAGTCAAGGGCAATAGGATCTTGCGCGAAGAATAGGCTGTTAGTCCAATCGTTATTGAAGGGGTACATATGGTATTTTGCAATAGTTGCATGATCGATGAGGGTGCTAAAGAGACCATCGCCAATATAGAGGAGGGTTTTTCCCCCGACATCCTTATGCGCAAAGAGATCGGTTTGTGGTGTTGGGTTATCCATGGTGAGGCCATTTATATAATATGTGTGGACATTTACAACGGGTTCTATCCAGGTCCCAAAGAAGTTTTTTCCTGAGAGGGTAACACCGTGATTGATGGGATGCATTTTAAGGATTGGTATGTTAATGAGGTAATCGGCTTCGACAACACATGTGGGAAGGGTTCGGGTGAGTCCTGTATCATCTGCAAGGTAGATGAGTTCGGTGCTGGGCTGTACTTGTTCACGACCAGGGGCGCCACCTGCTTTGTCAACATAGTGGATATCAGGGAACTCAGGGATGAGAGGTATTGTTGGATAGTCTTGGTAGTAGACGCGGTTATAAAACCAATTACCCATTTTGCGGCTTGCATCATAGATAGTGATGTCTTCCTGGGGAACGCCTACACTATTGGTGAGGTGCCGAAGTAAAGTTTTTATGACATAGGGGCTTGCATCTCGTTCGTTATCCTCTTTTAGGTAGGGGTCGAAGACAGCATCGTATTGGTTATTGAGATTGATTTTAATCGCTATTTTTTCTCCAGGGGT
>JAHJFH010000039.1 GCA_018824925.1 Thermoplasmatota archaeon | reverse complement strand
TGTATACCCAATTATTTGATATTCACGAGCTGTAAACGCCATATCCAATAGATCAGCATCTTTTGCGATTACACCCGCCGTTGTTTCTTGATATTCTGCCTGATTCCATAATTCTTGAATTAATGGTCCAATGAAACCAAGATTTTTTACTTGATCTTTGACAACCTTTGTTTCATCAACAGTGAGATAACGATTGCCTACTTTATGGATATCTCCAATTCGACATTCGCCGATATCATGGAAAACACAGATTGTGCAGACTTCCAGAGGGTTTTTATAACATTCCAGTAGTGCTAAGATATAACCGATTTGTGCAGTTCGAAGACTATGTTCAGCAACACTTTCTGGTTCATGGATCCCAATTAATTTCCAGCCTTCATGACTGATTCTTCTAAGCTGACCTAGTTCAAAAATAAAATCTGTAATTTTTTCCATAATTGATAGAAGGAAACGATCTATGTTAATTTTGTGTTCTTTATAGAGATACTTTTGATGAACATTTATATAGCACATCGTATATAGTATATTGTCTCAAGGTTTGGGAGGTTATATACCCTATGAAATTGGAACTATTAGTAACTATATGTATAGTTTTTTTTGTAAGTGGGGTTTTTCAAGCTGGTGCAATATCGACTCAGCATGATAATCAGGTTATTTCATTGGGTATAACTTGGTATGTTGGAGGATCGGGTCCGGGTAATCAGTCGACTATTCAGCAAGCGATAAGTAATGCAAGTGATGGGGATACGATTTTTGTGTATGATGATTCAGCGCCGTATTATGAACATATTTCTGTGTATAAACAACTCACAATTATTGGTGAGAATAAACATACGACGATTATTGATGGAAATGGGTCTGGTTCTGTTGTTAAGATATCTGCTAATGGGGTGTTGTTTGAGCGGTTTACGGTGAGAAATGGTAATTTTGGTATTGAGTTGGATAGTTCAACTGATAATGTCACTATTTCAAAAAACATTGTTATCGATCAGAGTGATGCAGGAATTAAGTTTCAGGGTTTTTGTGAATATTATACTATAAGTTATAATATTATTAGAAATTGTAATAATGGATCTGATTTGGAAGAATCATCTTATGGGAAAATTACGAAAAATAGCTTTGAAAATAATGCCTATGGGATCGTATTTAATCTGTGGTGTAATGAAAATGCTATTCATTTCAACAATTTTATTGGAAACGAGCATGATGTCTTTTTCTTTACCTCATCATTTAATAGATGGCATTTTAACTATTGGGATCGACCGCGGTTACTCCCAAAACCTATTTTTGGGATGGTTTTTTTCTTCCCGATGGTAAAATTTGATTTACGTCCTCTTCTTTCTGAACAGCAAATACCCGACTAAAAAGGGATATAATACTGGTGAAGGGTATTACCCCCTTATTTTTTTTTAAAGATTCTCTTGATTGATTTTCAGTACACTTAGTGAATTTGTATCGTTGGATCTCCAATTAGGGTAAATTGTTGTGGGGTCATGCAATCGGGGAAATATGAAAAGACTGTGTTCAGATAACTGGTTTTCGCCTCATTTAATATTTCTCCAAGGGTTTTTCCTGAGTCATATGCAGCAAAGAACTCGGTAGTTAATCGAGGGCTACCGCAGGCAAAGGGGTTATTGGTGTATCCTCCATAGGCCGGTGCGGTTGATCCGATACATGCAATGGCCCCTCCATATGGTTTTTTTGTGATTGCCCAGGCAAAACAGGGGATGTCTATTCCTGAAATGTTGTAATCCATTTTTGCTGTGAGACATGCATCCATATATACAAGGGGTTGTTTGTTGAAGTTGAGCATAGCAAAAAGGTTCGGTAAGTAATAATAAATGAGGGTTATTGAGTTGGGTTTATTGGTTGCAAATCCGTATTCAAATCCGTGGCCGGAATAGCATATGATTCCTTCACCTTTTGTTAGTTCAATGGTTATACGGAATGGGTTGAATGTTTCATCTGAGGTTTTTAGATAAGTTGGGGTAAATTCGGGGAGTAATGAAGCGATATGAGATGTAACATATTCTCCTTAGAGAATGGATGCTCCGGGCCAGTTGCATTCTGGGAAGGTGTCTCCGCCCATTAATAGGAGTTTTTTGAACCAGAGGGATGATGGTCTATTTTCGTAGGTGATGATTTTGTTGACCATCCTTTTGACTTCTTGTGTGTTTTTGCAGGGGAGTCGTCCCACGGCAATATCAGGATAGAGGTCTAGTTCATCCATGTAGGTGAATGTTTCATTGTCCTCTTGATGAGTCATAATATATACTTCACTGAAACGGTTGTTATTGTTGGTATCCCATGAGGCAAAGGAACCATTTGCATTAAATATATCAGCATAATAATGATCGGTGATCATGGTCTCAAATACTGGTCCTTTATAGGTATCCCAGGTGATATGGCTGGTTCGGATGGGTAGATGTGAGATATCACCTATGGGGAGGATATAGTGGGTGTTGTAGGTTTCTATTGCGTGTTGTATGTAGTATTTGATTTTTTCAGCTGGATCGCGACCGGGATATTGTTGATAGATTTCGTCTAATGAAACGAGGTGTGTGGTGATTTCTTTTGAAATTTTATGGTTCTGAAGTGGGGATAATTCGGAAATAAATTCTGATGGACTGATTATTATCAGTTTATATTCAGTTCGAGAGGCGTCTATATTCTTTTTTGCCGATACACACCAAAATATGCCACAGAGGAGTATGAAAATGATTAGAAAAGGTAATATCTTTGTTTTTATTCTTAAAGTCATATGATTTTTATTATTGCATTGTGTATTAATTAAGTGCTTTGATAAAATAATTGGTCTTTTAACTAAAATTGTTTGTATGGGGTAGATATTTGTTCAATTTTTTGATTAAGTGTAAGGGAGTTCTGCAGATAGTTATGTTTCCCGGGTAGGGGTTTTGGTCCATCATTTAATGAGCGTGCTGGGTGCCAATCGACATCAACGAGGTACCTACTTATTCTGGAAAAAATTCCTCGTTCTTTAAATCCGATTATAAGTTTAGGTAATAAACGGGGTCGGTACCAATAATTTCCATCATACTCGTTTTTTGAATTATAATTTAGAAATGTTAATGCTGTATAGTAATATTTTTTGAGAAAATTATTGTTTTTTATCACATTATTATCTGAGTTGTAAAAGAATAAGGGCATATAACAATTTAAAGTGCTGTGCTCAATTTTATTGTCAGTACAGTTAATAAAAAACATTAAATTGCTATCTCCATCTAAAAGACAATAATAAATCGAACATTTTGAGGAATTATAAAATAAAATCCAATTATTAATAAGAGTACAATTCATAAATATACAATACGTTGAATCAATGATTTGAGGAAATGGGTTAAACCCGATGAAGGTAATGTTGGATACGAGAATATTTGAACATCGTATTAAAATTATTTGACCTGCATCTTCAATGGTATACTCATTTTTATCTTCGAGATATACAAGAGGTTTGCCATTTACCGTATTATTCACAATTGTATTTGTAAAAAATATGGTGGGATAATAATCAAATAATGGTTCAATAATGATGCCACAATTGATAAAGATATTATTTTCTATTATGTTATAGCTTGAATTTACAAGAACAATTCCAAGATATGTTGAGTTGAAAAAAATATGTTTTATCTTATTATTATCACTACCCTGGTTAAATTCACCAAGATACATACCGCTTCCATGATCTAGAGTGAAATTGAGAAACTGGATTGATGAAGAGATAAAATATATATTACTATCATCTAGTATAGTCGTATCCATGTTATGTCCTATGAAAGTAAGTGATTTATTTATTATAAGATTCTTTTCCGTATATATGCCAGGAAATACATAGATTGTATCTCCATCGCTGGCATTTTCATAGGCAGCACTAATATTTGAATAATTACCCGGTCCAGATCCTCCAACGAAGAGTGTTGCGCCGAAAAATGATGGTTTTAAAGATTCTGCCATGCTTGATGGTTGACCAATTAGCATACCGGTGTTACAAATAAGACCAAATATGCAAATAATATATAGTATTTTTTTTGTTTTATTGGCCAAGGAAGATACCTCCCATATCAAAATAATGAGTATTTATATATAAATGTTGCGAAAAGACAAGGTTTTTTTAGCTTTATTTCTTCGAAATTTTTTATCTAATGCGCTGTTTTGGTTTGATATTTATGTGCTAATAAGCAATATAATGTCACCCATTTATTTGGGGTATTTCGTTTTCCTATCTTCCAGGGGCATTGCGAAGGAGTCCAGTCTAAAATATATCGTCCCTCTCGATCTCTTTTTGTATCTAATACATTCCACGCATGTTGTAATCTAGGGTCAGATCCATAACCCATTTTACCTAAGGTAAACAATATTTCATACACATTGGCACGCCATGTTATCGGAAATGAATTATGGTCCATATCACTATTTACAAAACTTGATGTATCCGATGTTTTATAGAGTCCATTTCGAGATAGAAAATAGTTTATCAAATGTTGACAACGAGGATACGACCAATATTCAGGTAGATAAGAAAATGCTAACAAAGCTTTCACACTTCCCCGAACACAGCTTTTTGTAGGTTTAGTCTTATATTTCCCCTTATGCATATCACAAAGATATCCACCATCAGAGCGATCAGTGTTAACCATTAATTGCATGGTTTTTTTCAACCGTGAATCCTGCTGGTATCCAAGTAACAAAAATGTTCTGATATTCAATGCATATAAACAGGAAAAATGTCGAAAAAAATCACCATCAAGTTGTTGCAGGGAGAGATATCGATTAGATGCTTTTGCAATATCAGGATGTGTTTTATCCATTCCTAATTCTGCAAGATATGATAATACATAATGGGTCGTTGCATAAGCATCATATTCTACTCCTTTTCCATAGAGTAGGTTACTCCGTGGGTTTCGTTGAAGCCAATATCCTTCGGGATGCATTAATGATAACAAATTTTGAACTGAGGAGCTATCCCTAATCATCTTTTTAGTATCAGTTACTGAAGAATCAACAATCGGCTGGTCGAGTAATTGGGTGAGGGTTTGAACACGTACTGAGGGATCACTTGGGTCAAGTAACCATTCAATTATCTGAGAGTTTTTCATACCACAATCCTCAAAGATACTACATACTGGTGTGGGAAAAATATAGAGAAATAGACCTATTTATGGTTATTCAACAATTTCTATGATTTTTATTAGAAAATTCAATTTTTTCCCTGCAAGTGGTGGATTAAGATCAACCGTTATTGTTTCATCGGATATTTTGGTGATTCTGAAGGGTACTTGTTGTCCATTTTGCATTTTTATCATAAAAACCATTCCTGGTTTTAATTCCTGATCTGTAGGAAAACAGTCTTTGGGGAGTTCACGGACTAATTCGGTATTATAATTTCCATATGCATCACCTGGTTGGAGGGTGATTTTTTTTTCCTCCCCTTCTTGCATACCGAGTACTGCTTCGTCAAAACCTTTGATGAGTTCGCCAGATCCTGCTTCGAATTCGAGGGGTTCACTTTGTTTTTTGTTTGTATCAAATACCGTTCCATCATCAAACGTTCCTTCATATTCTACTTTTACTTTGTTTCCCTTTTTGACAATTTTCATTATTGGATCCTCATATGGAAGAAAGAATATTAACAAAAAATTCGGTGCATCCAGGTAATTCATGAAAACGTGAATTTCTTATCGTTATCCTTTACTTTTTGACTGTTAATTACTCTGGTCTTATAAGTAACTATTTACATTTTTTAAAGTAAATAAATATTCATTGAATGAATGATATTTTTAGGGGCAATCTATTAATA